>NZ_JAAHGT010000609.1 GCF_010672385.1 Okeania sp. SIO2F4 | reverse complement strand
TGGAAAATTAAGTACAGACTTAGCTACAGTTTGGAATATTTTAACATTAATAAAACCAATACGTTTAGCTAAATCAACAAATGATGACAGATGTCTAACAACTTTTTTAAAACTAGCGTTATCATTGCACTGAATCAATAGGGAGTCAGAATTTATTTCAACACCATAATATGTATTTGGAAATGTTTTGTTTATAATTCTTTTGAGATGACGTTGAAAATAACTGGTTATAAAGATGGTAAATTTATCGGGTGCAGTGTATTTTTCCATAACCCTATTTTGTAGATTATGATATCAGTTTAACACAATTACCCCTACAGTGCTACAAATGCAATCACTAAATTATGAAATAAATGTTAAGAAGTGAAGATGATACAAGTGAGAGATGGTCTAGCTCGTAAGACGTTGTGAGAGCGATTCTGAAGCGTTTAAACGACCTCTAACTCGTGTTGCTTATGATTAGTCATTAACCTAAGAATGAAGGTTAGGTGGTGTTGCAGCTTCGGTTATAAATAGACATCAAAAAACAGCCCAAAAGGACTGCTTTCTGATTCCCGGATAAGGAGATTTGCTGCTTAAACTTATTATAACAAAAACTTATTGTTTGCGTCAATAATGATAAGAAATTTGTATTAATTAAATATGTTACAACCTGTAGTAAAGATATTAATTTTATAGGTATAAATACTCACCAAAGTTTGAGGCCGTAAAATGTCCCAAAGTTTAAAATGTAGGTGTGTCAAGCATTTTAACGATAGGTGTGTTAATATGAAAATAGAGACCACCACCTGAGAAATGTTTGGCCTCTATTATTTCGTCTTATAAAAACAATGAAATTGAAAACTTCCAAAAACTCTAGTACGCGCGTTGTATTAGATGCCGAATGGCAAAAGAAACACTTAGGAAAGCTTACGCAAACCATAACCGCTTGTCTTCAAGTAATGGTCGATGGACAACCTCACATTCTTATCAACTGTGACTATTATACCACAGGAATTGAGAAAAGTGCTAGCAAATACTTCATTCCACACAAGTTTGATTTTAGGTCTAATGTATCACCCCTAGACTGGTTGTTAGACAAATTAGAAATTGTTGGGGATGTAGACCTTATAATGTTCTATTCACCAAAAGATTTGCGTGTAGCTTTCACAGACAAGATTGCTTGCGATTTATTTAAAGATAAAAAAATCAAAGACCTCAATGGATTAATGGGTAGATTTAATCGTGAAAGGCGTAGAGTTAGAGTAATGGATGTTTGGGGTATGTTCAGAGCTAATTTGAGCGACACAATCGAAGCTTTAGGTTTAAGCGATGCTATTCTAGATGCTAAAAGGATAGAGTTAGATAAAACTAAAATGCTTGATGAAATGGTTAATAGAACTGAAGAGTTTATGAAGTATGCTCATGCTGACATAGCTTCTTTAGAATTGTGTATCGAAAAAATAATTGAAGGTCACAATAACACTATGGATGCAGTTGGTATTAATCCTGAATATCACTATGATATTTCTAACTTGCCACAGACAAGTGGTGGTCAAGTATCAGGTATTATTGAGCGTTATATTTGGGATTTTGTTAAAGATAAATATAAACCTGTTTACCACTATTGCATAGCCAAATTAGGTCGTTTAAAAGATGCTAAAGGTTTGAGCAAGCATAAAGCACAACTGTTAAAGGAAACGTTAAATGCTCGTAAACAACTTGATATACGTTTGAGTATGTGCGACAATTTAGATGAAGCTTTAGAGGAAATATTAAAATTTCCACAAGCTTATGACTTTTCTATGTATGAGTTCTTGGCGTATTCCGAAGCTGGAGTGTTAGCACAGGGTAGGCAAATAGACTCCGATGCCAAATACAATGCAATCGTTTTAGGGGGACGTTGCAACAGAGAAAATCAAAGTCAAAATGTGTGGGAATATGTAGTTGATGCAGACCTTAAAAGTGCTTATGCTTCAAAGTTGAGAAGGATACGATATCCTGTAGGACTCCCTAAAGTTCTGCATTACACAACAAATGATACTCACATGACTTTTGGTGAATTTAGAAAAAAGTTAATGGGTAAGTGTGAGCAATACCTAGTTTTTGTTACAGGTAAGTTAGGTAAATTTCGACAAGATTTATTTTACTCAAAACAAATTAAACCTAACGATATTGTTAAAGCAGTATTGGATGAAGACTTTGATGGTGACATTGAAAGCTTAAAAGGAGACACAATATTACTTAAAGACCAACTTTTAAACGCCCCGATAACCACAGAGTCTTGGGAAAAGGGGTCACTCTCTATGAGTAAAGATGAACTATCTGCTTTTGATAAACTGACTGTAGTAACCGCTATGTATTATCTAAAAGCTGACAAAATGTCAGTTGAGGATTGGATGTGGGAAGTTATAAAAGACAAAGGCTCCTTCACTGGTAAGTCAAACTCAAAAGATAATAATCAAGCTATAGTTGACACACGCACTCGGAAGTATTTTGAAATCCCATTTGAAGGTCTATTTGGTGTAACTACAGACAAGCGCAATGAAGTAAAAGCAAAGTCTAAGTTACACAAAGGAACTGATTTGGGTAGAAAATTATTAGCAGAACAGACTTTCTTAAAGCTATTTAACAACACTGGTTATGGTGTATTAGCATCTGTGTACAAGCCCGTTTGCAACACACTAATAGGTAATAGAATAACCAGTGAAGTTCGTACAGCAGCTTGGATGATGGCTAAGGCTACGAATGGTTTTCAAACAATAACCGATGGTCTTGCGTATCAACCAAACAATGTTTTTAAGTTAAATACCTCCAAGTCAGATAAAAGAAAACCCAGTTTGACAGTTTTGGCTAAACAGCAGACATTAAAAGAACATCGTAATATTAGTTGTGGAAAGATGTGTGGAATAGACTGGGAAATTGAAATTAACAAGTTTGCTACCACTTATTTAACTTCTAATAATGTAGATAAGATTAAGGTTATGAGTGAATTTGCCCTTAAGCTTGACACTGCTCTAACCTCACACATTAAAGAGTTTTGGAGTAATTATGGTATTGATTTCAATTTAGAAATTGAGCATAAGATTGAAAACACAGCTTTTAAGTGGGCTTGTATAGGTAAAGCTGATTACGCTTTTGACTCTATATTTGGAGAGCGTAAATACAAAGTTCGTGGAAGCAAGCATTATCCTACTAATCCTAAGTATTTTGACCGGGAGTTAAAACATAATCCAAAATTTGATGATTTGGATAACTTATTAGACGGTAAAGATGATTTTGATAAGAACCGAACTTATGAAAGTGTTAGTTTATTAAGTCCTGGTGAATTTTGTCATATTCAAAAATGCCCCAACTGGTCTCGTAAAGAAGAAAAAAATCTAATGCCTGGAGATGAATTGGTAAGAGAACGGAAGTTGCGATATAACAACATCTATGCAGATTTAGATGTTAAAGGTGAAGATAACTTAGAAGCGTTTAATAGACGTAAGAGGAGGTACAACGAGAAAATGAAGGTTGAAGGTGTTTCAGTTTTAAAACCAATTTTTGAACAACATGGTGATGAAGGTTTAAACTCAGTATTAGACCGTATGCACAAGGATAGATTGAAAAAACACGAGTAAATTACTCTTGCCGTGAAAGGTGTTTTTTATCCTAAAATGTCTTATCACGGCAATGGCCAACCTAGACACAGTAAGGGTTTCAGCCGTCGCATCGTATGTTAGGGGATAAAACAAGTACCCCAACATACCCGACCGCTCTAAACCAACATCTTATTTAGGGTGTTAATTCTACTCTAATACTAAGACTCAACTCGCTGAAACCCTTGCTATGACTAGAGTGGCCTTTGACCCGGTTGGCTAAAAACTACTTAATTTAACTAACCGGGTCAATTCCCTAAACTTAAAAAACACTAACTTTTGAATTTTGTTACAATTATAAATCATACTACATTTTATACCGCTCTGACTTGAAATTCGTACAACAATCAATTATTTTGAATACTGTTACAACAATCTAAAATGAATATTAAAAAGATTCTAATTATATTACTGACTGCAATCGCATTAATCACAATTTATAACTTAACTACACCTAAGTTAAATAAGGATAATGAAGTGATGTTGTACTGCTAATAGTAAGACTTCACGCTGCTCTCACGCCCTCTACACTCCCTCGCGCTGGTGCGCTCACTCACTTCGCTCTTACGCGCTCGTTTGCTATAAGCAATAATTATAATAAGGTAAAAATAGAGAAACAGTAAGGCTCACTTCGTTCGCTGCGCTCAGGTGTTCGCGCTGAAGACTCTGTGGGAAAAGGATTGCCGTAGGCTTTAGCCAGCATAAGGTCAGTATACGTTTAAGCTATAAGTACGATATTCAGTAATCAAGTTTAGTTTTAGCAGACAGTTAATAATATTTAGCTAGAACCACCTGACTAGACACCTATCTAGTAACCACTTTACACCCCACTAGACAGCAAATAATTGTGGGACATTTAGATACGATAATATATTTCCGTTGTTAAGAGGCCAAATTATAGATGTAGTATAAAATGCGTTTATACTAATGTCGTATAAAATGTTACTGACCCCACCCTTTGGGAAGGAAAGTCCGCACACGCATCACTAGCCTAATGTTTCTTGTTAACGTCCTTTACACCTGTACCCTGGCAACGGTTGTGCTTATCGAACTGTTTATTGTTGTGAAGGTGGTTGTGGTAATCCGTTCTCAGCTACCCATTGGTTGTAAGCTTCAGTAACATCTTGTGGATTAGTTTCCTCAAAATGGTCGGGTGTCGTTAGAAATGAGGGGGTTTTACTCCAAGCTTCATCATAACTATCGCACATAGTCACTTTATCATCAAGTATGTGAACAAAACGACCATCAGCACATTTATAGATTTGGAGTGTCATAGCACCATCATTAAACGCTCCAACAAACCTGACATCATAGATTTCTAAAATGTAGCCTTCATCGTCACACTCAGCACTGAAAAATATTTCATTGTCTGGTTCATAACCGTTGTAGAGTTTCCTACTCCACATAAATCGCTTAGTCATTTTGATTCTGTTTTAGTGTTAGGTTCTGTATCACTAATACCATAATTCTCACAAGCTACACCATCTTTATCACCATCCAATTTGTGAGGGTCTGACTCTAAGCCTTCGACTTCAATAACTATTATGGATTTACCAATGTCTGCACAATCTAAATCAGTTTGATTAGATTCAATGCAAATAGTTTCTCCAGATACAGTTGTAGGATATTGTGGTAAACAATTGGTAGCTTCTAATTGCGCCAGTAACATTCCATTAATTAGTAGATGCTCAAACATAATAAATAGTGTGTTAGTTTGAGTCTATGCTAATCTTTGTTTGTCTAATAAGTATGAGGATTTAGACCAACAGTTGGTTATAGTCCTCACACATGATTGCTTTAACTGTAAGAGAAACTTCCTATAACACATTCCTGATTGCAAAAGTTGACAAGTTCAAAGTCTGCACACAAATCAAATAGTTTAGGTGGCGAGTCTGGATTAGGATTCATAATGTCTGCAACACTAAATCCTTTATACTCATACCCTACCAACTTTTTATCACGCTGTAGAAAACTATCCTTCCGTTCCCATTCATCCTCATTCCAAAAGCGACGTGCATTGATACCTAATATATTGGGAGATGTGACAACTTTATTTTTACCAGATGGTGATAGCACAACTGATGACGATACAAGTATAATACCATCTTTTGATAAAGACCTACTGCAATCGCCTTGATAAACATACTCTAAATATTCTTGACTTTGTTTCAGATTGTTAGTTGTCATAGTTGATATTGGAAAATTAAGTACAGACTTAGCTACAGTTTGGAATATTTTAACATTAATAAAACCAATACGTTTAGCTAAATCAACAAATGATGACAGATGTCTAACAACTTTTTTAAAACTAGCGTTATCATTG
>NZ_JAAHGT010000608.1 GCF_010672385.1 Okeania sp. SIO2F4 | reverse complement strand
AAGTTATATAGACTCCACTGCTAAATGGTTTGGAAATGAAGTCGAAGACGAGAATATTAATATTGATTTTAATGCCATCAAAAATTTTTTTGATGCTCGAAAAGTTTTCTATTATGACTATATAGACCGGATTAAAGGTAAGTATGAGGAAAAAATAGATTTTGAAGAACGTGTATCTCAACAAAAAGATTATTTTAATCAAATTCGTTCTTTAGAAGAATATCACGTTAAGCTAGGTAATTTGACAAAAAAATCTCAAAAAGAAGCTGGTATTTTCCTCACAGTAGATATGATGAATCACGCTATTCGCAACAATATGACAAAAGCAGTTTTACTATCTGGAGATAAGGATTTTAAACCACTTGTTGAAAGTCTAGTTAATATGGGAATGCTTGTATATGTGTCTTCCGAAATTCGTTCAACTTCATCAGAGCTGAAATATGCGGCTGATTCTTACATCTCATTGTCATTTTTTGATTACTATAAATGGTCGTCTCCAGAACTGAAAAATAAGTATCCAATGCCTAAAATTGAGACATATAAAACTCCACTTTTAGGTCGAGGTATAGATAAATTTACAGCACTATCAGATATGAAAATTGGTAAGAAATTTGGAGGTATAGTCAAAGTTTCTGAACCTCAAAATGCTGAATTGCTCGATCGGGGAACAGTTAAAGGTTACGAAGTTAAGTTATTTCAAAAAGATCGTGAGTTTATCCTCTTTTTTAGAAAGATAGAAGATGGTTCTACTTTTCAGATGACTTTGAATAATCAGGATAGATTAGAACTTTACTATGCTCTGGAATCTGGAAAAAAAATTAAGTGGGATTAATTCAGTTATCAGCAAAATTTTAGGGTGCGTTAGACGGCGAAAAATTCAGACTATGAAAGGGATTCAATAATCTGTCGTAACGCACCATTTTGGATTTCTCAGTCTCTGAAGTTTTTTAGATGAAACAGTTCTTATAATTATCAAATATTTAGAAAATAATTCTCATCCAGATATAAAAAAACTATAGAAAGTAACTACTAGATTCTAAGTCAAATATCTGCCGCCTTTTTTGCTTCTTCTAACCAACTATCAAACAATTCTTGATTATTTTCAACCCATTCTTTAGCATGGCGACGGATATCTTCTGGAGAATCTTCACCCTCTTTAATATATAGACTTTCAACATTCATATCCTCAGCCGGAATTTGAACCAGTTCAAACCAACGTTTGGCAATTGGGTTAGCTGCTAAAAATTTTTTATTGGCAAAAATTCGCTGCCTATCTACAGCAAATCCAAGATTTTTACCTTCTATAATAGTGTCTTTTTCTGTTAGATTTTTCTGAGATTCCGGAAGAGAGATAAAGGGAACTTCCAACCAAATTATATCTTGCTCTGGTTTTAAGACTGTAGATATCCAGTGAGGATTATAAGCATAGTAGAGAACGCTTTTCCCTTGCTGGTAACGAGTAATAACATCTGCGAGCAAAATAATGTATTGTCCTCTATTATGTTCGACTGTATCTTCTAATCCATAAGTTTTGATTTGATGATCAATTATTCGTTCACAAAACCAACCAGGACTACAACCGACTAAATTAGCTTTACCATTACCATCCGAATCAAATAGTTGAGCAATTTTTGGATCTTTAAGTTGTCCAATATTAGTAATTTTATATTTATCGGCAGTTTTTTTATCGATTTGATACCCTTGTATCACATCAGGAGTCAGAACTCCAACTCGCTCTAACTTTTTTTCACCCCCAGCATTATTAAAATATGCTTGGTGTGCTTTTTCACCACCGATAACACTATAATCTAAGTCTCCATTAGCAACAGATAAATAAATAGCAGGGTAGTCAATTTCTTTGGGTTTTTCAATCTGATAACCAAGTTTTTCCAGACCAATATTTACAATTTCAGTTTGGAAATGTTCCTCAACCCAATTACTATGGGCAGCACGAACTTTAGTTTTTTTAACAGAGGAAGTTGATTGACAGGCAATTACACCTATCAACAAAGTTATCAAAATTATTCCTAAACTAAATTGCCTCAATTGTTGTTTCATTAAACAGTTCTAATAAACCTACAATAAAGATTATTTAGTTAAAATATATCCTCAAACTCTCCATTATCCAAAAAATTTATAAAAGTTTAAGTATTAGATATTTTCAATAGGTAAAAATTATGCAGTAAATTACAATATACCAGGGCGTTAATCGGCCAAATTAAAATTATTTGTTGGCAACAATTAACAGGCGATCGCTAATTATTTTGAGATATGAAAAAATATTATAGAGCTGAGTTTAAAGGAAGGAACGAGGGAGACTTAAAGTAAATATTTTTCTCAATGTTATAATACTGTGAGTAAACCTTAAAAGAGTTAACTATTGGTACGATGACATTAATATTTTTCGCACCCTATCTTTATTTAGCATTGCCTCTATTGTCATGATTATGAGTGCAAGCATTCTGTGGATATTTGTTAATATAATTTTAGCTTTACTACCTATAGTAACTAATTTTATCTTAATTAAGATAATGAAAATTAATAAGAAGTGGTATGAAACTCTGACAGGTGGCGAGTAATTCATTTTTTCTACTACAATATCTGCTTCCGCTATTGGAGTAACTTTTTTTCAAGGTAGTTTAGATAATTCTTTAGGATATTTAGTATTTTGTTTTCTTCTTTTAACGATCATATTTTCCACCCTTTTGTTTGGTTTGGGTAGTCTTGTAAAACTTGACGAAAATAAAATAGGTAAAATACCAAATGAAGAATTATATGCTATTGCTTCAATTGCTTGTGCAATAGCAGCAATTTTTTGTAGTTACTATATAAATTTTGTATCAGGTACAATAAAATGAATGATTCAATAATTGAAGGATTGACTAAACAAGAAGAAACTTTATTTTGGGGTTTAATTAATAAAATATTAGCTAAAAAATTATTGCCATAAGCATCATCTACTTCTACATAAAAACAATTCCAATTAAATTTCAAGGTGGATAATAATGGTTCAATAGATGTAGACTCTATCCATGTAAAATTGATAGCAATTAAGTCTCCTTCACGAATTCTACCTATTATTGTAATTTCTTTTGCAGCATTGACTTTAGGGTTCGTGGCTATTCCTGGAATAATAATTTGGATAGCAACAAATTCTATTCTATTTACAATATTTGCTTTAATAGGATGGGTAGTAGCATCTTTTCTTGGAGTGGGAGCTTTTTTTGGTAGGGTTAATTGGGGTTTCTTTATAGTTACATCTACTGCTTATTTTCTCACCTTTTTATTGGTGATTTTATTATATAAACTCTTGTCGTTATGAACCATATAGGATAAAATTTGTCACTGAATTTTACCCTCCACATCTAATAAACTTGTAACTATATTTCTATATCTGCTTCAGCACATTGATAGTAGTAAACAATAATTATATTTACAGTCTAATTCCTGACGATTAAAGTCATTTACTAATCAATATTTTTAATCTAGAACTACCCAATACATTTACTAGCAAAACGCTAGCTATCAGTGTTGGGTTTCATTCTTCAACCCAACCTAGGCAATTCCATTTTTTATTACGAGTATTCAAAGCAAAATTATGTTTTACCATTCTAATAAAGTTATGGCATAAACCTGAATTCTTAAGCCCCCCTTGGAAAGGGGTGTTTGGGGGGATTAAACTCTTCCACTATTCATACTTCTTATTACTCAAAAAATTGAGCAAACCTTAAGCCTTTTATTATTTATACGCAAAAATCATGCACTAAATTAAAATATATCAAGGCGTTAATCAGCCAAATTAAAATTTCCAAAAGTAATCAAATTATTGCTGATGAATCAATTAACTAATCTCAAATCATTTCCATTAGTTTCGCGACGAACAATACTCAAATTATTAACTATTGGAGCTACCACTGGTTTACTGGGTTATACTCGATTCTCGAAACCCCAACCAACAGTTTTTACTCAAGATAGTTTAGATTTACCACGATATTTAAACAATTCTAAAAGTGTGGTAATAGTCGGGGGTGGATTAGCAGGATTAGCTTGTGCTTATGAACTTAGTCAGCGAGGTTTTACGGTTACTTTATTAGAAAAATCACCACAATTAGGAGGAAAAATTGCTAGTTGGTCTGTTGATGTTGGGGGAGAAAAGTTTATGATGGAACACGGTTTTCATGGTTTTTTTCCTCAATATTACAATCTGAATAGTTTGGTAGAAGAACTAAATATTAATGATAATTTTCAGTCTTTAGAGTTCTATTCTATGGTGTTTAGAGAAGGAAAATATGACCCAGAAGTTTTTCGTCCTAGTAGTTCGGCTTTTCCTTGGAATGTTGTAGATTTAGGAATTTCTTCTCCTAATAGATTTAGATGGGGAATTAATTTAGCAAAGCCTAAACATTGGGAAGTTTTTCGAGCCATAGGTGGCTTTCAAGTAGAAAAAACTTATCAGCAACTTGACAATTTATCTGTTGCTGAATGGGTAGAAAAAGATTTTCCGCAAGGATTGTACGATCTGTATTTTTTGCCCTTTGCTAAATCAAGTCTCAATGCTCCAGACAAATTGAGTGTTGCGGAGTTAATGCAGTTTTTTCACTTCTATTTTTTTGGTAATCCAGAAGGTTTAGCTTTTAATGGTACGAGGCAAGATATGGGTACAAGTTTAGTACAACCAATTGCTAAAGAAATTGAGAATAAGGGAGGTAAAATTTTTACTGATGTTGGGATTAGTAAAATTTATTGGCAAGACAATAAGATTAGTTCAATTAGTTATCAGTTAGGAGAGGCTAAAAGTTTAGTTCCTTTTTGGGTAGAACGTAATTGGGAAATTAATCAAGAGGAAGTTAATTATTTTGGTTCGAGCGATCGCCTCTTTGCTATTGAAGCTAATTCAGATGAGGCTATTTCTCTGACTTGTTCTCATCAAGGTTGTACTGTGGAATTAGCAGAAGATGGAAATTTTTATTGTCCTTGTCACGGTGCAGTTTATGATAGAAAAGGAAAAGTATTGACAGGTCCGCCAAAACGAAATTTATCACGCTACAAGATTAATCAAAGTAGAGAAAATAAAGTGCAGTTAGTTGGTATAACGGAAAATAACTCAGAAATTATATCCACAGAAATTCAAGCAGATTATTATGTCTTTGCTACGGATGTTCCAGGAGTTCAACAGTTATTTAATGTGATGGAAGGAGAAGTAAATCAAAATGTAAAATCCCAGATACAAAAATTACATATAGCTGACCCATTTGCAGTCTGTCGTTTTTGGTTTGACCGAGATTTTGACTGGCAACATAGCAATTTTACTTCTCTATCCGGTTATCAATTAACTGATAGTATTACTCTCTATCATCGCATTCAAGAACAATTTATTCAATGGCATGAAAAAACAGGCGGTAGTGTTGTGGAATTACACGCTTATTGTTACAAAGAAAAACAGTTTCCCACTCAAGAAATTTTACTCACAACTTTTGCACAAGAATTATATGAAATTGTACCGGAATTAAAAGAAGCTAATTTGCTCCATCGAGAATTAGTAAATCAGAAAAATTTTTCCGCTTATCCTCCAGGTAGTTATCAACAACGTCCGGAAACTAATAGTGGTATTTCTAATTTAATGTTTGCTGGAGATTGGGTAAAGATGCCGTTTCCTTGTGGTTTAATGGAAAGAGCTATTAGTAGTGGGTTATTAGCAGCAAATGAAATTCTGACTAAAGAGGGTTTACAAAGGCGAAAATTACTATCAGTAAACCCAGAAGGTATTCTCAAAATTTGATTTTAGGGAGTAGGGGAGTAGGGAGTATGGGAGCAGGGGAGTAGAAAACAAGAAAAACAACTTTACCTCAGTAACTTGAGAAAGACTATCACAGAATAAGTAGGACTTACTTAATAAATTGAGGGAGTGAATATTTTTTCCTAATTCCCAATTCCCTATTTCCTATTC
>NZ_JAAHGT010000607.1 GCF_010672385.1 Okeania sp. SIO2F4 | reverse complement strand
AAATACCCCCGGCGACAACCTAAAAAGCATATTTTTAGGTTTTGCTTTAAGGAGAGATTTCCTCATTTACTATGGGCTTTTCCGGGAATACTTACTTAAGAGACATTTGTATCCCTACTTTCATGAAACAAAACCGTTAACTGTTTCAATCATCACATCTCTACCTTTTTATTCTGAGAATGTTGCAAAAATTGCTTCATAGAGACCTGACGATTGGCCATGAATTGATTCCAAGCACCGGGAAAAAACTGTTCTAGAGTTTCCACCAAAGCCCAAATTTCAAGATTAACCATTTTGTAATATAATCCATGAGAATGTTTCACTTGAGTCAGCAATTCATCTATCTCTATTGGAGGTAATGGCTGCTTATTATTAGTTTCTTGATTAGTAAAATTCCTGGAAGCGCTAGAATCAGAAGATTTAGACATGAATAGACCTCTTGACATCCTCCAGACCTTGCGCATAGCGCGACAACGCAGGATTCCTAAACCTTGCTGCTTAGGGCTTTCTGCTGCCTCTTACAGATGAGTTGGGCTTTTCATGTCGCGTTTGCGTTAGCATTCCGTAGGAAAGCCAAACATAGCACTTCTCTCCGAGGCAGAACCTTTTTCTGGTCTTACGGTCGAGCCTCAAGACTTGCCAGCGTGGTCTTGGGGGTCTCCCTCATGAACGACTGGCGCTGACACTGCTAGTCCAGCAACCTTACTTAACCGTAACACACTATTGGCAAAACCGCAAAATTGATTGGTTTTTATCCATCCCCCCCAACGCCCCCCTTTCAAAGCTATCCCACATCGGGAACTTCTGAAAACCTTGTAGAGAAGAGGGGAGAAGGGAGAAAGAGTATAGTAACTAGGCAAAAATACTTAAGTTATTAAAAAAAAGTATTTTTTAATACAATTTTTCAGGAGAAAAAGTGTATTAAAAACCTATACATAACTTATCTATTTTGTCAAGTAAAGATGTTTATAAAGCATAGCTTTCAAAGGGGAGATGGATATCGTGGGTCTTCAACCAACCTTGAGATAAGACTGGAAAAATATATCCTGGAACCAACACACTACAATTTATGACTTTAGAGATATGACTCAGAGAATATTTATAGCTTTACTGACAAAATTTTTAGGAAATCTTAACTGTATTAATTGTATCAAACCTATTTATAATAAGGGTATAATAATTTAAAGTCAAAAACTACCAAATAGGAATTGGCTTTTTGAGATATTGGAATTATGCCGAGAACTAAGGCACAAAGACCTAATCCAAGCAGCATAAATAATCAATAGAAATCTAACCAATCAAAAAAAAGGCCGAAAGTGGTGAGGCCCCCTGATGCAAAACACTATGCCAAAACACTACCTGTGGGCTATAGGTGAAGGGATCAAAACCTATCGGCCAGGAGAAATAATAGCAGATCGCTATCAAGTTGAGCATGGTAAGATATTACTAGATACTCAACCAGAAAAAATGCCCGAGATGCCCGAAGAAATTCCGGGTGGAATAGAACCTTATTTGAAATTATTTCCCTATAGACTTCATATTCCTCAAGTTTTTGGACTGATATCAGTACCAGTGAACAAAGGGACTAAAGAAATTTGGTTGTTAGAAGGAGGGCCAATAACTCCAGGGACAGCTAGCTTAATGCCAGAAATAGCTACAGCATGGAAAGATGCTACACCCATTCGACAGCTAAACTGGTTGTGGCAAATAGCCCAACTTTGGCAACCGTTGAATGTGCAAAAAGTAGGTTCTAGTTTACTAAATCCAGAAAATCTGCGAGTAGAAGGGCAATTATTACGTTTATTAGAACTACAGCCAGATGAAAAATCTTTGACATTGCAGCAGTTAGGTCGATTATGGGAGAAATGGGTGAGCAATGCTAATCCAGCAGTAGCAAAATTTTTGAAACAACTGTCTCAGCAAATGATAGCAGGCAAAGTACAAAATGCCGATCTACTAATAACACAACTAGATAAAGCTTTAGAAGTATTGGGGCGATCGCAAGTTCGGAGCATTCACATTACCACCGCTACAGATACTGGGCCAAACCGTTCTCACAATGAAGATGCTTGTTACCCACCCAGTAAAACTTTGATTAGCTATCCACCTAGTTCTCAGACAGTAGGTATTGTTTGTGATGGCATTGGTGGTCAATATGGAGGTGAAGAAGCCTCCCAGTTAGCAATCAAAGTTCTGTGCCAAGAACTGCAAAAGATTCCGGAAAATGGCGATCCTCTAAGTATAACTACAAAGTTAGAAGAATCTGTTTGTGCTGCTAATGATGCTATTTGCGATCGCAACGATCGTGAAGAACGCCAAGGTCGTCAACGAATGGGAACCACCCTGGTGATGGCACTTGCCCATCTGCACGAACTCTACATCACTCATATAGGAGATAGCCGTGCTTACTGGATTACTCCTAGCAGATGCTATCAAGTTACTGTAGATGATGATGTCGCTAGTCGTCAAGTCAGATTAGGTTATTCTCTATATAACGATGCCATAAAACAAGTCGCATCAGGTGCCCTAGTACAAGCTTTGGGTATTACTACCTCAATAGCTCTACATCCAACAGTACAACGTTTTCTGATAGATGAGGATAGTATTTTCTTGATTTGTTCCGATGGTTTAAGTGATAAAGATCGCGTAGAAGAATATTGGCAAACAGAAATATTGCCATTGCTAGAAGGAAAAATTGATCTAGCTACAGTTAGAGATAGATTAATAGAAATTGCTAACACCAAAAATGGGCATGATAATGTGACAGTAGCTTTAGTGTATTATCAGGTAACATCTAAAGGTCAGATGACAGAATTATCTCTCCCACCTATAGACGTTAAGTCTGCACACTTAGAAAAACCATTTGTTGAGCATAAATCTCAAACTTCCATGTTTGACTTAGAATATAAAAGTGGGTGGTTTTACCTGTTAGGAATTTTTATACTTCTGGGATTAGGCGGAATATTAGCATATTTTTTAAGTCCCATAGCAACTGACTTAATTGGAATTAAAGAACCAACAAAAAAGAATTCCGATAATCAGATGGAGAAAAAGATAAAAAAACCTAGCTTATCACCAACACCTACATTTTCTCCGACCTTATCCTTCGATGTAGGTTCATTCATATTGATTAGTGGTAGCGACTCTCCAACTGACACATTAAACGAACCCATTGAATTACTAACTGGCACCAGAGATAATACTGTGAAAGGTATAGTTGCTAATGGTAGTATTCTCAAAGTAATCAGAAAAATGTATTTTTCTGAAGAAATTTGGTTAGAATTAGAGGTATGCTCAACTACAAAATCATCGAGTATCGATCCAGAATTTATCTATTACTTACAATCAAAAGATATAGGTTGGATTCAACAAGTCAAAATAGACAGTCGTATAGATATAATCAATCTCTTTAATGTAAATCCAGAACAACTAGATGGGTGTTTCAATAATTAACAATTAACAATTAATAATTAATAATTAATAATTACCTCTTCTTATAACAGATAGGATTGGTTAAAAGGAAATTTTTTTCTCCTTGCTCATGAGAGGCTTTAAACATTAACTTTTCGGTAATACAGCCTATTCCATGTAATATCATGTCCGGATAAGAGCGTGATAGAACTCCGTTCCGCTTACGCGACCAAAAAATTTTTGTTTGTAGTATTGCTCTAGCCCTAAGTTATAGATATTGCTCAAGCCCTACTACGAAGCTCTAATTATAACTATTCAACCGGACATGATATAAGTGTGGTACAGTGATTTTAGTAGATTGGCGAATTGATGTGAAAACTTAATTCCATACTTCAAAAACTATTTAAAAATTTAGTGCCACTGTACTTCATAAACCTGGAATCTGCTGTATATTAGACCACTCCGGAAAAGAGGGAGTAGGGAGTAGGGAGTAGGGGGAAAGAATTAATAATTTATGCACTATAATTGATTTCATTTTTAATTATCACGCCTATGTCTATTAGTCAAATTCAACAAATAAATATTAATTTGTGCCAGATTTGTGAGCAATTTCCATATAACTTAAAAGCCAATTAGCCATAGTAGCACGACGAGCTTGAACGGGAGTAAACTCACCAATTTTATAACCTTTGAAACCCAATTTTTGTTTCAATAATTGTTTATTTTCTTTAGGAATAGAACGAGTTAACTTCACAGTGGGCGGACGAAATTCAATAAAATTCGGAGGTTCTGGATATTCCTCTCGCCACTCTGGTGCTACCCTGGAAATATCCCATTTACCAGTAGTATCATCATAGCGATAACCAAGATAATACCAAACTAATTGATTAACAGTATTATCATCAATCTTTTCATCAATAATTGCCTGAATAGTTTCTGTGTTTAGGGATGGTAGTTCAGACATAAAACCTGATTCCTTAAAACTTAATTTAGATGATTCTGTGTTGAGAGTATGTAGAGGCAGAGGAAGACTGCCTCTCATATAACTAAGACAGACATATTCCCATTAATAAACCGAGTTTGAACCACTGATTATTGGTCGATCATACAGGAATTTTCGTTGATAAACCCGGTTTCTGGGTAAGTCCTGATAACTTAATTTTTCAGTTGTTAGTTATTAGTTAAGAGATACCTTCTTTTTTTGCCATTGATAACATTAAATCTAGGACTCGATTTGAATAACCCCACTCATTATCATACCAAGAAACAACTTTAAAGAAATTAGAATTAAGTTCAATTCCAGCGCCAGCATCAAAAATACTAGAGTGAGAATCAGTGGTAAAATCAGTAGAAACTACAGGATCTTCAGTATAACCAAGAATACCTTTCATCGGACCCTCAGCAGCAGTTTTCATTGCTGCACAAATATCCTTGTAACTGGTTGACTTCTCAGTTTTGAAAGTCAAATCAACCACAGAAACATCAGGAGTAGGCACTCGGAATGCCATACCAGTTAGTTTTCCTTTTAATTGTGGTAAAACTAGAGCTACTGCTTTTGCAGCACCAGTGGAAGATGGAATAATATTTTGAGCTGCACCACGTCCACCCCGAAAATCTTTTTTACTCGGACCGTCTACAGTTGGTTGAGTAGCAGTCATAGCATGAACAGTTGTCATTAGACCTTCACTCAAACCAAAATTATCGTCAATAACTTTAGCAATAGGAGCTAAACAATTAGTAGTACAGCTAGCATTAGAAACAATTGTATCTTGAGCAGGATCGAACAAATCGTGATTCACACCCATCAGCAAAGTTTTTACTTTCTCAGGATCTTTAGTAGGAGCTGAAATAATTACCCGCTTTGCACCTGCTGTCAAATGATTTGAAGCACCATCAAAAGTGGTAAATAATCCTGTAGACTCAACCACATAATCTGCACCTTTTTCTTTCCAGGGCAATTCAGCAGGGTTTCTAACTGACACGCAGGGAATCAACTTTCCGTTAATTGTTATGCCATCATCGGAGGCAGTTACTTCCCCTTGGAAACGTCCGTGAGTTGAATCATATTTCAATAAATAAGCTAGGTTTTGTGGTGGTACTAAGTCGTTAATTCCCACAAACTCGATTAAGTCCGGGTAGTTTAGTCCAGCACGGAATACTAGACGTCCAATACGGCCAAATCCATTGATGGCTACTTTTAAAGGCATGGATACAACTCCTATATAGCTAAAAGTTTCTATAAGTATTAGGACTTACCGATTAGAAATTATCACAAGGACAATGTGGTCTAAATTATTCTTTTCCATATCTTAAGAATCTTTAGGCCAGATGACGGAGGCATTATGGGACACCTAGCAATTATATTTGGGTTATGGAGAAAATATCTCGGAATTAGGGAACGGGCAATAAACAGGTAACATCCAACTAAATGTCGGCAGGGGTCTCCCGTTATAATCTTTGATTTAACGGGAGGGGAATGCCGACCCGCAAATAAACACATATCGGTATTAAATTTTTCAAGTTTTTTGTGTTGACAACATAGCTG
>NZ_JAAHGT010000606.1 GCF_010672385.1 Okeania sp. SIO2F4 | reverse complement strand
TGAAAGACTAGAGGTGGTAAATTTTTCCCTCCTAGGTAAAGACTAAAGTCGAAAAGATAAAAATTTTTCCGACTTTGGCAAGAGGAAAGACTAGAGGTGGTAAATTTTTCATTATGACAAAAAAACTAATATCTATTCATCTAACACCCTAATTTCATACACTTTAAATCCTGCTCCTCTAGGTAGAGGTCTACCATCCATACCCATTGGATAAGACTCGTAAGCACTTTTTGGTTGATATGGTTTACTATCAACATATTCTCCCTTTATTTCCACTTTTTCTCCAACATATTCGGCAAAAGTTTCAAAAGCGATCGCCTCAGAAAAACGCAAAATCACACCTTCTTCAGCAGAACGTTTTTCTATTTCCAAATCTCCCACATCTAAGACATAATAATTTCCCCCTCCTGCTATCCAAGACTCAACACTTTTACTCCAGGGTTTTTCTATAACTTTACCTGTTAAAGATATCAGAGAATGACCTTCCTGAACTTGCATTGGTATTGATGGAATTTGAGATAGTTTTAATTTTGTCAATAGATAACCACTCATACCACTGATAATTGCAACAAATGCTGATAATACTATCGATAAAACTCTCCAAGGAGTCAAATTTACTTGTATCATTTCTACCTCTAATTTAAAAATTAATTTAATTGCCATTACATTCAATCTACAGCGATCGTAGAAAAAATTCCGGGAGTAAAAGCATTTATTGATAACTATATAGCAATCCGCGCATAGGTTGCGGGTAATCAAAAAGTAGATAAAAAATCTGAAACTCCTACCTGTTCTCTGTTCCCTGTTCCCTAAAAACCTTAAGGTTTTTATACACAAATAAAATAGGACTGCTATAGATATTAATGGATTCAAATATAAGTTTATGATAAAATTATTAGGATTTTTAAACAATAAAATTATATGCACCGAATAGCAGCTACTCCTGGCGGTTGGAACCCTCAAGGAGAGGGGGTAATTTTTATCGAACAAACTCCCGCACCAATGATATTTTTAACTGCAGCAGATACGGATATTCAAACTTTAGCAGCAGCAGTTAATAAGTTACCTTTTGATTTTCCACAACTGCGAGTTGCTAATTTACTGCAGTTACAACAACAGTTAACTATTGATACTTATGCTGATGATATTTTATCCAAGGCAAAAGTAATTATTGTTCGACTTTTAGGAGGGCGTTCCTATTGGTCTTATGGTTTAGAAGTTTTGTTAGAAGTGATAGAAAAAGAAGGGGCAAAACTAATAGTAATTCCTGGAGATGACCGCCCAGATCCAGATTTAATTAGTCATTCTAATGTTTCAATTTCTCTAGTTAATCAATTCTGGCAATATTTAATAGAAGGTGGGGTAGATAATTTTGTTAATGGTCTCAAGTTTATCGCTAATATTTGTCTGGAAAAAGATTATGATTTTGCCTCACCTATATCAGTGCCACGAGTCGGAATTTATCCTTGGCAAAAAGAAGAGCAAAGTAGAAAGGCAAAAGTCGGAGTATTGTTCTATCGCGCTCATTATCTATCTGGAAATATTGCTCCTATAGATGCTCTTTGCCAAACTTTAATAGAAAAAAATTTAGAACCTGTTCCGGTATTTGTTTCTTCTCCTAGAGATGTAGAAGTACAGGGAGAAATATTGGCATATTTTCAACCTGAAAATGCTGAAGCAATTCAATTATTGTTAAACACAACAAGTTTTGCTGTCTCTGTTGTGAATAATCAAGATTTTGCACTGGAAAAATCTCCTAACCCACCCTTGCTAAGACAGGGAAAAAATTTAGACATTCCAGTTTTACAAGTAATTTTTAGTGGTGGGAACTTTGAGCAGTGGGAAAGTCAGTTTCAAGGTCTTTCACCACGGGATGTGGCAATGAATATTGCACTGCCAGAAGTAGATGGAAATATTATTAGTCGGGCAATTTCTTTTAAGGCAGTTCAAACTTGGAATCAAAATATAGAAACAGATGTAGTAAGTTATTTTCCGGTTAAAGATAGGATTGAATTTGTGTCAGAATTAGCTGCTAATTGGATAAAGTTACGACAAACTCCAGCATCTCAACGTCGCATCGCATTAATATTAGCAAATTATCCTAATCGTGACGGTCGTCTTGCTAATGGAGTCGGGTTAGATACTCCTGCTAGTTGTGTAGAAATTCTTCAAGCTTTAGAACAAGCTGGTTATTATTTGGAAAATATTCCTGAAACTGGCGATGAGTTAATTAAATGTCTGACTTCTGGAGTAACAAATGATTTGGAAAGTCGTGAATTACGTCCTGTTTTCCAGTCTTTATCCTTGGCAGAATTTGAAAGATATTTTGCTAGTTTGCCAGAAGTTGTACGAGAAAAAATTATTCAGAGATGGGGGAAAAGAGTAGACACGGATTTTGCCACGGATGTACGGATTAATTCGATGATAATTCCGTCATCTTTTCTCAAATCTGTTTCTAGTAATTTTTCAGAATTTGAGAAAGATAATGAGACAGATTTTGCCACAGATGTAGGGATTAATTCGACGATAATTCCGCCATCTGTTTCTAGTAATTTTTCAGAATTTGAGAAAGAGAATGACACAGATTTTGCCATGGATGTAGGGATTAATTCGACGATAATTCCACCATCTGTTTCTAGTAATTTTTCAGGATTTGAGAAAGATAGTGAGGTAAAAGAAATAGATAATTTTCCCATTCCAGGCATTCAGCTAGGAAATAATGACACGGATGTACGGATTAATTCTAGAATAATTCCTCTATATAAAGAAACTGATAATTTTCCCATTCCAGGCATTCAGCTAGGAAATATTTTTGTAGGTATTCAACCTTCGCGGGGTTACGATATCGACCCCAGTTTAAATTATCATGCTCCAGATTTAGAACCGACTCCTAATTATTTAGCTTTCTATTATTGGTTAAGAGAAAAATTTAAAATAGATGCAATTATTCATGTGGGAAAACATGGAAATTTAGAATGGTTGCCTGGTAAAAGTGTCGGTTTATCTCAAGAATGTTTTCCAGAAATAGCTCTCGGTGCTTTGCCACATTTTTATCCTTTTATTGTTAACGATCCAGGAGAGGGTTCTCAAGCTAAACGGAGGTCTCAAGCTGTAATTATCGATCATTTAACTCCACCTATGACTCGTGCGGAAATTTATGGAGTTTTGCAGCAATTAGAAACTTTAATTGATGAATATTATGAGGCGCAAAATTTAGATCCGTCTCGGTTATCTGTGATTAGGGAACGGATAATTAATCTCATAGAAAAAGAAGGTTTAGATAAAGACTTATCATTTTTAGAAAAAGACTCAGCTAACACTGATTTTGCCACGGATGTACGGATTAGTTCCACGTTATTCAGTTCAGAAAAAGACTCAGACTTCCTCTCACCCCCTCAGCAAAATGAGCAGAAATTTTCTACAGAAGCAGAATGTGTATCTTCCGACTTCTCTAGTTGTGAAAAAGACTCAGACTTCCTCTCCCCTTCCTACAAAAATAGGCAGAAATTTGCCAGAGAAACACAAGAGGTAACTTCCGAGTTTTCTAGTTCCTCTAAAGACTCAGACTTCCTCTTACCCTCTCAGCAAAATGAGCAGAAATTTTCTACAGAAGCAGAATGTGTATCTTCCGACCCTACCGAGCAAAACGAGCAGAAATTTTTCACAGAAATAGAAGGTGTAACTTCCGAGTTTTCTAGTTCCTCTAAAGACTCAGACTTCCTCTCACCCCCTCAGCAAAATAGGGAAAAATTTTCTACAGAAACAGAAGGTGTAACTTCCGAGTTTTCTAGTTCCTCTAAAGACTTAGACTTCCTCTCACTCCCTCAGCAAAATAGGGAAAAATTTTCTACAGAAACAGAAGATGTAAATTCCCACTTTTCCAGTTCCTCTAAAGACTCAGACTTCCTCTTACCATCCGAGCAAAATAGGGAAAAATTTTCTACAGAAACAGAAGAGGTAACTCCCGACTTCTCCACTTCGGAAAAAGACTCAGACTTTCTCTCACCTCAGCAGCAAAATCAGGATAAATTTGCCAGAGAAACAGAAGAGGTAACTTCTGAGTTTTTCAGTTCCTCTAAAGACTCAGACTTTCTTGCACCTCCGCAGCAAAATCAGGATAAATTTGAAAATGATGAAAATGCTAGATTTGCCAAATTAATAACTAATGTAGATGGTTATCTTTGCGAATTAAAAGAAGCACAAATTCGCGATGGTTTACATATATTTGGTCAATCTCCTCAAGGTCAACAACTACGAGATTTAATCCTAGCGATCGCTCGTCATCCTAGTACTACTCGTTTAGGTTTAACTCGTGCTTTAGCTAAAGATTTAAACTTAGATTTTGATCCTCTCACCGACGATTTTTCTACAATTATTAATCACAACTTATTAATAGATGGAAAATCTTTTCGTACCTTGGGTGATGCTGTTGAATTACTCGAAGAAAAAGTAGCTAATTTAGTCGAAAATTTAATCGATCAAAATCTGATTAACTCTCCCTTCCCACAGACAAATAAAGAATTAGAATGGATTCGCCAAAATCTTCTACCTTCTCTGCAAAAAACTGACCAAGAAATTACTAACTTATTAATAGGATTAGATGGCAAATATATCCCTAGTGGTTCCTCTGGCGCTCCTACTAGAGGTAGACCAGATGTTTTACCCACAGGTCGGAATTTTTACTCTGTAGATATTCGCGCCATTCCCACAGAAACTGCTTGGAGAATAGGGCAATTAGCAGCAGAAAATTTAATCGAAAGATACACTCAAGAAAATGGTGAATATCCTCAAACTTTAGGGTTATCAATATGGGGAACTTCTACGATGCGAACTGGTGGAGATGATATTGCTGAAGCACTTGCTTTATTAGGGGTAAAACCAGTCTGGGATAGACCATCTCGAAGAGTTATAGATTTTGAAATTTTGCCAATTTCAATATTAGGAAGACCCCGTGTAGATGTAACTTTAAGAATTTCTGGTTTCTTTCGAGATGCTTTTCTTAATATTATTGATTTATTCGACCAAGCTGTTATTGCTGTGGCTAATTTAGATGAGTCTCCAACAGAAAATCCTTTAGCTGCTCAAGTCAAAAAAGAAGTCAAATATTGGCAAGAATTAGGATTAACTGAAGTTCAGGCAAAAGCACGTTCTCAATATAGAATATTTGGTTCTAAACCAGGAGCTTATGGTGCAGGTTTACAGGGTTTAATCGAATCTCAAAATTGGCAAGATGATCGAGATTTAGCCAGAGCTTATATTAATTGGAGTAGTTATGCTTATACGGGAGTTAATAATAGTTATAACCAGGAAGCTAGGGCGATAAATTCTCCCGAAGTATTTTCCCAACGTCTTCAAAAAATGCAGATAGTTTTGCATAATCAAGACAATAGAGAACATGACTTATTAGACTCCGATGATTATTATCAATTCCAAGGAGGAATGACTGTTGCAATTCGCGCTTTAACTGGCAAAAATCCTGAGACTTATTTTGGCGATAATTCTATGCCAGAAAATCCCAAAGTTCGACAATTAAAAGAACAAATTGCTAGGGTTTATCGTTCCAGAGTTATTAATCCTAAATGGATAGCTGGAGTAATGCGTCATGGTTATAAAGGAGCTTTTGAAATGGCAGCAACAATAGATTATTTATTTGCCTATGATGCTACGGCAAAATGTGTAGAAGATTTTATGTATCAAGGAGTAGCAGAAGCTTATATTTTTGATGAAAATGTACAGTCATTTATTCAAGCCAAAAATCCTTGGGCGTTACGAGATATGGCAGAAAGATTATTAGAAGCAAATCAAAGAGGTTTATGGCAGTCAGCTAATCAAAAAATATTGGATAAGTTGCGAGCGATCATTCTACAAGCAGAGGGAATAATTGAGGCTAATATTTAATAAAAAAATCTCATATGGTGGGCAAATCTTCAAAATTATAAACTCGTCTGACAAACAGAA
>NZ_JAAHGT010000605.1 GCF_010672385.1 Okeania sp. SIO2F4 | reverse complement strand
ATCCATGTCAGCGAGGAGAGGGGAGCGAATTCACCATCACTGGCAAGGGAGGCTTACCACCAAATCCTAGCGATCCTATTCCTGCCAATAGCTTATGGCAAGAACAGGATACACCAACTACTCTGGCAGAAACTATTACTCCATCAGACCAAAAATTTGTTGAAGCTCAAGGTTGGATATCTACACCCAACGGTATCCAACTCATAGTTAACCCCAACACTGCTACACCTGCTCGCCCCTGGTTAATTCCGCCTGATTGCAAACAATTAGATTCTCAACAACCTCTATCCTATATAGTGGCTAGCACTACTGGAATAATGCCCATTTCCAATTCTGAACCCCTGCAAGCTGTCATTCAACAGTTTAATTTTATAGGCAATACAAAATTTAGTAATGAAGAGTTACAACAGCAACTCCAACCTTATCTAGGTA
The DNA here is from genome assembly GCF_010672385.1 of Okeania sp. SIO2F4. GTDB lineage: Bacteria > Cyanobacteriota > Cyanobacteriia > Cyanobacteriales > Microcoleaceae > Trichodesmium. The sequence continues at coordinate 5,528 of NZ_JAAHGT010000605.1, read as the reverse complement.
AACCAATTACCTTTGCAGAATTGATTGCAGCTCGCACTACTATTACACAATACTACACCAACAACAACTATATCACATCAGGAGCTTTTATCCCTCCTCAAACCATCTCAGGAAATGGTACGGTCACGCTTAATGTAGTAGAAGGGAAGGTCGGGAAAATTAACATTAATATTGAAGGCAGATTAAACGAAGGCTACATCAAAAGTCGCTTGGCAAGAGCAACTAAAGCTCCTCTCAACCAAGAAAAACTTTTTTCAGCTTTACAATTATTGCAACTCGATCCTTTAGTAAAAACAATTTCAGCAGAACTTTCCGCTGGCATCCGCCCAGATACAAGTATTTTAGATATAGAAGTCGTTACAGCTAATCCCTGGCAAATTGCAGCGATCGCTAATAATGGCAGGGCGCCAAGTGTAGGTACTTTTCGACGGGGAGGAGAGGTAGGTTATCGCAACATTACAGGTATGGGGGATAGTTTTAATACTCTCTACACTAATACTGATGGTAGCGATACTGTAGAGATATCCTATTCAATTCCTGTAAACTCCAGTAACGGTAAGGTGGAATTATTTTACCGCCATCAGGATAATGAAATAGTAGAGTCGCCTTTTGAAAGACTCGATATTAACTCCAACTCTAATACCTATAAATTAGGCTTTAGCCAACCAATTGTACAAACACCCACGCAAGAGTTAAGTTTGGGGTTAGCTGCAACTCGTCGAGACAGCAAAACTTCAATTTTAGGAACCAACTTTCCATTATCTGAGGGTGCTGATGATAATGGGGAAACGAAATTATCAATTTTGCAGTTTTTCCAGGATTATCAACTGCGGGGGAATAATCAAGTTTTAGCATTGAATTCCCAATTTAATGTGGGGTTAGACATATTTGATGCAACGGTTAATAGTAACGAAGCAGATAGTAGATTTTTCTATTGGCGTGGCCAGGGGCAATGGGTGCGTCAGTTAGGGGAGGATACTTTATTAGTAGTAGGAGCAGACGTGCAGTTATCCCCATCAGATTTAGTGCCCTTAGAAAGGTTTGGTTTGGGTGGATACCGCAGTGTGAGGGGCTATCGTCAGGATATTCGTTTAACTGATAGTGGCGCTCTAGGTACAGTAGAATTGCGATTGCCAGTTCCGTGGATATCTGCGAAGAATAGGTTATTTCAGGTTGTACCGTTTATTGATGGAGGGGTGGCGTGGAATAGTGATGGTGAAGAAGTTCCTGGAAATAATGCTTTAGCTTCTGTAGGATTGGGATTACAGGTAAAGTTATGGGATAGAATTAATTTGCGGTTAGATTATGGTATTCCTCTTGTAGATGTAGACGATCGCGATCGTACTGCTCAGGAAGACGGGCTTTATTTTTCTGTGTTTTCTACACCATTTTCGTTTTAGGGAGTAGGGAGTAGGGGAGTAAAATTGTTCTTGGGTTTCGTTTCTTGAGTCAACCTACTAGGGTGTCTAGCTTGAAAATGTGGGTAAGAGGCGAGCATCCCGAAGACCTCTCCCCCGACCCCTCTCCTGCTTTTGAGAGGGGGAAAACACCCCCTTCCCTAGTAGGGAAGGGGGTTGGGGGGTTAGGTTTTTTACCCACGCACAACTTTAGTCTAGACGAGCTACTAAGTAGGTAGGTGAAAAAATTTACAAGTACGTCCGAAGCGACTGGAACGGAGCGGAAGGAAGCCATCTCCGCGCACCCCTGAGATTGCTTCCGCTTCGTCGCTGCGGACGACTATTCAACCGGATTCTATATTAATAGGTAGGGACGTTGCATAAGGGCGTCCCTACGTTCCCTCTTCCCTACTCTTACAAAAATTCTATATCATTATTTCATTCTGACTCCTGACTCCTGTCTCCTGACTTCTACAGCGCTTTTCAGATGGATAAACCACATAGTCATACCCAAAACCCTGTAGGGGCGATTCGCGAATCGCCCTTACTGTGGTCTACCGTGCAGGAAAACCGCTGTAAGAAGTACCCTAGCTATTTGTAGCAAACATTTATCAATTTGGTATAATATGAAAATAGTAAAATTTTTCGCCATTGCCCTTTTCAGTTTCTGTCTCAGTCTCGGAATTAATATTTTATCTCCTGTTTTTGCCGAATCTTCTGCTGCCAACCTAGTTCAACAAGGAGTACAACTACTACAACAAGGAAAAGCAGAAGCAGCATTAGATGTTTGGGAACAGGCAGAAATTATTTATCGCCAAAATAACAATAAACTTGGTATCATCGGCACTCAAATTAATCGAGCTTCTGCTTTAACCAGTCTCGGTTTCTATCGACGTTCTTGTAATATTGCTCTCAAAGCGTTTGGTAACGAATTAGAATGCGATCGATTGACTGCCAGTGACTTAGAAAATGTTCTACCAAAATTTAAAACATCAAATAATAACTTGAATTTCCAGGGGTTACAAACCTTGGGAAATGGACTGTGGGCGATCGGTAAACTTAAGTTATCTCAACAAGTTTTAGAAGCTGGTTTTCCTTTAGCAAATTCTCAAAATGCTAAAGGTCAATTACTGCTCAATTTAGGGAATAATATTCTTTCTCAAGCCAAGAATTTTGCTAATTTTAACCTGAGAAAACAAAGAGAAATACAAGCACTTCAAGCTTTGGTTGAGCAAGGTTTATCGTATTATCAACAGGCTCATAATGTTTCTGATGAAAAATTAGTTCAAGTTCAGGCAACTGTCAATCATCTGGATTTATTACTCAATTTTAGACAATGGTATAAAGATCCTCGAGATAATTTCCTCCAACCTTATGTAGAATTTCAGATTGATACTTTGCCTCAAAGCATGGAAATATTAAGGCAAATAAATCCTAATATTAACTCTATTCAGCTAACAATAAAGTTGGCAGAAATTTTAATGGATTTTGAGCAAATAGACCCTCGATCTACTTTGGTTCAAATTCAAACTACTTTAACTGAATTGACTACCGCTAACGAACTACTAAACCAAGCAATTCAGCAAGCAAAAACCTTGGATAATTCTCGCTTAGAAGCTTATGGAATTGGAATTCAAGGAAAATTAAGTCAAAAAAATGGAGAACTTGAAAAAGCACTCAATTTAACAAATCAAGCATTGGCGATCGCTCAAAAAGTCTCAGCTTCAGATGTTGCTTATCAACTCCAAGAGCAATTAGGAGATATTTATAACCAGCAAAGCAATTCTCCAGAAGCACTTATTGCTTACAAATCTGCTTTTAATACCCTGCAAGTTTTACGACGCAATTTAGTCGCTCTCAATAGAGATGTTAAGTTCAATTTTCGTGCTAGCGTTGAACCCTTGTATAGAAAATTGGCGACGTTATTACTACAACCAGAGTCTGGCTCAAATCAACCTAGTTTATCAAATATTAAAGCTGCTCGTGAGGTAATTGAATCTTTACAACTAGCAGAATTAGATAACTTTTTTCAAGATGCTTGTATTACTGCTGAAGATATTAATATTGATGAAATTGATGAAAATGCAGCTATTATTTATCCAATTTTGTTGGAAAATAAATTAAGTGTCATTCTTAAATTGCCTGGTACTGATAACTTTCGCTATACTGCAAGGAGCGATGAGGATTTTGAAGAACAATTTCAACAAAGCTTATTACGACTGTTGGTTAACATAACTAGCATTCAACGACCGATCGCTCAACTTCAGTCAAGCTCCAACCAACTTTATCAATGGTTAATTGAACCATTTGAAGCAGATTTACAGGCAGATTTAAAACATGATGATAGCCAAATTCAAACCTTAGTTTTTGTTTTGGATGGATTCCTCAGAAATATTCCCATGTCTGTGCTTTACGATAGTGTTCGGGAACGATATCTAGTCGAGCGATATGCTATTGCAGTAGTTCCTGGGTTGCAATTAGTCGATTCCAGTCCTTTATTAAAAGAGGGGATACGAGTATTAACTGCTGGAACAGCTCAAGAAGCACCAAGTTACAGAGTAGAAGGCTATAATTCCTTACCTAATATTCAAGAGGAACTAGAGACAATTAATAAAACCATACCACAATCTGAGCAATTAACAGATGCAGAATTTACAAAAGTCAATATTCAAAATGAGATTAATTCTGCCCCCTTTACCATTGTTCATATTGCAACTCACGGACAGTTTAGCTCTAATCCTGATGATACATACATTTTAGACTGGAACGAAAGGATTAATGTTCGAGATTTAGATCAATTGCTCCAGACTGAGAATTTGAAACGATCGGATCGAGCAATTGAATTATTCATTTTGAGTGCTTGTCAGACAGCAGTAGGAGATACGCGAGCAGCATTGGGTTTAGCTGGAGTTTCGATTCGAGCTGGCGTTCGTAGTGTTTTAGGCAGTTTGTGGAGAGTCAATGATGCTTCGACAGCAGAATTAATGAAACAATTTTATCAGCAACTATTGCAGTCTGACAGTTCGCAATTGAGAAAAGCAGAAGCACTACGTCAGGTTCAAATGAAGTTTATCAAAGGAGAGATAGAGCCAGATAAAGATTATAATAAGCCCTATCATTGGTCATCTTTTATTATTGTTGGTAATTGGTTGTAGTTATACTAATATCCAGGAATAGCCTCGTAGGGAAGGGGGTTGGGGGGTTAGGTTTTTTATCGACAATTTTAAGTGCAATAAGTGTAGGTTGGGTTGACGTAGGAAACCCAACAACAATACAGCGGTCTTCATTGCGTTATATAAAATCCGGTTGAACAGTCGTCCGCAGCGACGATAGGAAGCAATCTCATGGATGCGCGGAGATTGCTTCCTTCCACTCCGTTCCAGTCGCTGCGGACTTGGGTATATTAATTATCCGGATTTGATATTAGACAACGCTACGACGGAATCACTTCTTCTTTTCTTTTAACTTGCTACTGTAACCTATAACACTAACAGGACTTACGCACTACAACGTATTTTCGTCCCTATCGACCGACCCAGAAGCAATCTCAAATCCTAGTTTTTCCTACCTCATGCGTAAGTCCTGACTAAATATTAATCAGCCAAAAATAGCACTAGCTTCGGGTATGAATGCTGGAAATGTTGGGTTTCATTCTTCAACCCAACCTACCCAATCACTTCTTCTTTTCCTTTAACTTGCTACTGTAACCTATAACACTAACAGGACTTACGCACTACAACGTATTTTCGTCCCTATCGACCGACCCAGAAGCAATCTCAAATCCTAGTTTTTCCTACCTCATGCGTAAGTCCTGACTAAATATTAATCAGCCAAAAATAGCACTAGCTGCGGGTATGGATGCTGGAAATGTTGGGTTTCATTCTTCAACCCAACCTACCCAATCACTTCTTCTTTCCCTTTTCGAGAAGTCTACTAGGGAAGGGGAAGAACACTTTGCCCCTCTCGGAGCACCAGAGGGGTCGGGGGAGAGGTCTTCATTAAACAATGTTGGGTTTCATTCTTCAACCCAACCTACCCAATCACTTCTTCTTTCCCTTTTCGAGAAGTCTACTAGGGAAGGGGAAGAACACTTTGCCCCTCTCGGAGCACCAGAGGGGTCGGGGGAGAGGT
>NZ_JAAHGT010000604.1 GCF_010672385.1 Okeania sp. SIO2F4 | reverse complement strand
TAACTGCACCGATAATATTTTGAAAACCCTGTCTCCATCAACATTAACTGCTCCCCTAAGTTTCAAAGTTTTTTCCCACTCCCCATCCTCCCTATCTGTCGCCATAGTCAGTTCCCAAATTTCCTCCCCCTCTTCTTTTCCCGGTGCTTGACGACGCACATAATATAAATGAGCATCTCCATCCAATATCTCAGACATCAATGCTTCAGCTTTTTTTCGACGTTGGTGAAATTCTGGATATTTCTTCAGAGCAACTTCACCCAACTGAGCGCGAACAAACTTATCCACTGCACTACCGACAAACCGATAACCCCAATCTTGAGAATTCAAAACTTTAGCAGGCAAAACTTTTGTTTCCGCTTTTAACACGGGAGTTACCGGAAGTGGCGAAATAATTTTGGCAGCAACCTCCAACTCCCGTCTACCATCTTCTGAGAATAGAGAAATTAAACCAGATAAATTTGTACCAGTAGGAATATCAGCAGTATTCAGCACAACCTCCAAATTTTGTCGCCCCGGTGACAGATAACTAGAGCGCACCTGCAACCATTTTAAATTACACAAAACCTCACAAACCGAACCCAGTTGTAACTCCCATCCCCGTTCCACCAGTCGATTTATTTCTACTTCCCCAAAATCAAGAATAGTGGGAATATCCCAACTTGCTCCTTCCCACTCCACATTTTCGGCAACACCATTTAATTTCACCTGACTCAAAATGGGGTTAGTATTAGCTTCCGCAAATATAGCAACTTCCCCATTGTCACCACCAACTGTTCGCTCTACTGTTAAATTTTCCAGTCGCACTCCCGGAACTGTTATTGTTAATGGGGGTTCAGTTGCAGCAAAAATTGCAGTATCAGTACCACTACCACGAATAGTAATTGATTTATCAATAGTAAAAGGCGCTTTATAATCTCCCGGTTGTAGATTTAGTTCATCTCCATCTTTTACCATTTCGAGTAATTGGAGAAAGTTGGATGGGTTAGTTTCAAATATTGTCATTATTATAGCATCTTGCTCGCCAGTATGAATTAATTATTATATCAGGAAATGATATTTTTCTCTACCCAAGCTACCGATTTTTATACTACGTTTAATGTCACAAATTGAAGTGCCGAATGTGGGTTATAATACAATACAGTTCAATTAAGAATTTTTTTTGGCAGTTCTGTAATCTCAAGAGCTACTCTCATGGTTCCATACCTTATGAATTTTCGTCTTAACTGAACCGTATTCGGTTATAATAACAGGACTTACGATCTAGCCGTTCGCCCCTTAATCCTGTTTTCCCTTCTTCACTATTCCCTATTCCCTTTTGAATATATTTACAAGCATTGAAAACTGATGGTACAGAAAACAAGTATTCAAAATTTGTTCTATATTACTCATATCAAAAATATCATCTCTATTTTAGAAAGAGGGATTCTATCTCACCAATCAATAGAAGATAATCGACTAGAACCTACAACGATTTACAATTCACAAATAGTAGATCGTCGTTCTCAAAAAATAGTTATTAATAATAAATCATTGTGGAGCTTTGCTAATCTTTACTTTCAACCTAGAAATCCAATGCTCTACTCAATTATTAATCATTATCCTCTCGAAGAAGTTGTTATTATTTCAGTAAAACGAAATATTTTAACTAGAAGAGATATTTGGATTACTACAGGCAATGCTGCTCATAACGACTCTCAAATTATTTCAATTAAGAAAGCAGAAGAAATAAATATTCTCAGACAAATCAAGAAAGAAACTGATAAAGAATGGTGGAGTAATGAGGATGGTTCTAAAAGAAAAATTATGGCTGAATGTTTAGTTCCCGATCGAGTTCCTGCTAGTAATATTCAGACTATTTATGTGGCTTGTGAAAAAGCAAATCAATCTTTAAGAGACACTTTTTCACAAAATAATTATGGTAAAAGTATTTCTATCGTAGTTGAGCCAAAAAAGTTTTTCCAACCAGAATGGAGTCGAAGATTAACAGAAAATATTTCTCTGATTCGTGGAGATATGTTTTTTTCCAATATGCAAACTTTGACTGTGAGTGTTAATTGTGTTGGTGTCATGGGAAAAGGATTAGCATCAACAGCAAAATCTAGATTTCCAGATGTTTATGTTAGATACGAAGCAGTTTGTAAAAGCAAAGATTTGCAAATAGGAAAGCCATATTTATATAAAAGAGAATCATCAGTAAAAGAACAATTAGGAGATAGTTCATTTTTTCTCCCTCAAGATTTTTTGAATAATGAACAAAAATGGTTTTTGCTCTTTCCGACAAAAAAACATTGGAGAAATCCTTCTGAAATTGAAGATATAAAAAATGGCTTGGAATGGCTTTGCAATAATTATAAAAAACAAGGCATAAAATCTTTAGCTATTCCTGCACTTGGATGTGGTTTAGGGAGTTTAGATTGGCAAGATGTCGGACCTTTAATGTGTAAATATTTAAGTTCTATGGATATTACTGTAGCTATATATTTACCAGCAGAAAAAAAATTGGATGAAAGGTTGATATCGGCAGATTTTTTACTGAGTCAAGTTGTTGATTTTTAAGAAAATTAGAAAATAATCAAGAGAAACAGGATGCAATTGAAAAAATATAAAAATAATTTACTTTTGGAGAAGATAAAAAAGTCTGGGGCCTGGCAAAAGGCTGAAAAATCCTTGAAGTTTTTAGTCTTTTCTATACTCTTATGAAGAAATTATCAATAATTATCTCAAAACTGTAGATATTAATCATGTGAGAACTGTGGCTAGGGTATTGATAAAACAGTTGCAGACTCGGAATTCTATTTTGTGTTTTGTTGGGGCTGAATATTATGCTTTTATCCATCGAACTTTTTGGGAATATTTTTGTGCGAGAGAGTTTGTTTGGCAGTTTCAAAAAGAACAGAAAATTTCTTAAGATGAACTGCTCGAGGAAGTTTTTGGTCAGCACTGGCAGGATGAAAAATGGCATGAGGTGTTGCGGTTAATTGCAGGGATGATCGGTTTAGAAAATAGCTAGTGCCAGCATCTAGCTCGCAGACTTCTTTGTTTGTAGTTGGGCTTTAGCCCTCAATATTTAGATCTTAGATCGCCGTACCAAAAGCCCAACAAGTTTTGTAGGTTGGGTTGAGGTACGTAGCTTGCTTCCCGTCAGGGTAACCCAACAGTATAATAGAGTTGTTGGGTTTCGCTGTCGCTCTACTCAACCTACTAACTACTAACGCAACGCCAAATCAGAACGCAACCTCAAATCTAAATCTTCTTCTGGATAAATCACAACAACCTCCGCTTTATCGCGACCTACAAACACTCCACCCAAAGCACCCAACCCCGCACCTATTAATAACCTTTCCACCTCCAAAACCTTATCTCCAAGAATTGCAGACAATAAAGCAGAAGCACCAGTACCCACAGCAGCACCCTTCAAAATATCCCCAGCATTAGCACCTTTTGTTATTCTTTCAGTATCAGTAACTACCTTAGAAATAGCATCAATACGAAACCTACGGCGATCGCCAATAATTAATTGTTCGGCAAAAAATTGAGTCCCATTAGAAACAGGTCGTAGTTCACCTTCTACCTGACTACCAAAAGGTATTATGACTCTTCCTTGAACATCCCTAATATCTTGAGTCACTGTCAACGTTAATCTCATCGACTCATCTGGAGTTACCACAACTTTTTCTGCTTCCTCATATCCTACAGGAATGAGTGTTCCTGCTGGTATTCGTGCTACAGGAAATGGTCTTCGTGGGTTGCCAGGGAATTGTCGTTGTCGGTTAAATTGAGCCATAGCTGGGTTTGACATTAAACCTGGAGTTGCTGTGGCTAATGTCATACCTAAAGTTAATAATAAAGATGTTCCAACACGCCATTTTTTTGAGTTAAACATAAGTAGTATCTATCCTCCAGTTCAGTTATCAGTTATTAGTGCAATAAGTGTAGGTTGGGTTGAGGAACGAAACCCAACAACAACAACAATAGACCTCTCCAAAAATACTGATTTTGGAACAGTGCTATAAGGGTTTCAAAACCTGTTCTGGAGATTTCTAACAAGGCTTTGTTGGGTTTAAGTTCGTTGTACAAGCGCCTACATTTTTAGGCGTGTCTGTTCAGTAGAGTTACATAACTAAAATGGTGCGTTACGACCGATTGTTAAATACCTTTCACAGTCTAAATTTTACCCGTAAATACGCACCCTACTACTTTTGACTTTTGACTTTTAACTTTTAACTTTTACAGCTTTTAAAGCTAAAATTCCTGCACCATAAACAGGTTGATGTCGAGGCCAAATAACTCTAGCAGTAGGAGCGATCGCCAAGATAGAATCTTCAAACCGACCGCGAAAATCAATCATACTGTTCCAGACACTTCCAATAGTAACCACTTCAAAACTTTCGTGAGGCTGAAATAAGGTAGATATCACAATTTTTGTAGCTATACTTAACTCCTTCACAGCACCTTGAATAATTTTCTTAGCTACCTTATCTCCTTTATCTGCGGCTACCGAGACAATGGGAGCAAGTGCGGCTATCTCTGTTGCACCCCATCCACGGCGATAGACTACTTCTACTATACCTTCAATGTTTGTCAGGCCCAGGTGTCTTTGAAAATCTGTAATTAAAGTAGTCGGAGATTCACGTCCATCATAACTTTTCAAAGCAGCTTGTAAACCTTTAATAGCTATATTATAACCACTACCTTCATCTCCCAATAGATAACCCCAACCACCAACCCGCTTAGTTAATCCCTGACTATTCTGGCCGAATACTTGGGAACCTGTACCTGCCATCGCCACAATACCTATAGAATATCCAATACCTCCCACCAAAGCGATGTTACTATCGCTACAAATAATTATGGTATTTGGCTGCAAAGCCCTTTTTATCGGAATATTAGTAATAATTTCTTGGAGTAAATTTTCTACTACTGGAAAATCTTCAGGTCTTCCTACTCCTGCTAAACCAAGACAAATTCCAGAGATTGGTTGATGGCTATTACTATTAGTAACTGCTTGACTAATAGCGGTTTGAATTGAATTTTTAGCTACTTCAATTCCTACACTCTGATAATTTGACGGACCGCTTTTACCACTACCAAGAATTTGATAATTTTCATCCATTAAAACGGCTTCTGTTTTGGTACCACCGCCATCAATTCCTAAAACATTGACTTGTTTCATCTTCTATCTATAATTACTATTATTTATCTAATTTAGAGGCAGGAAAAATTTTGGTATTATCAACAAACTATCCCCACTAGATAAAAATTATCACAAATAGTTATAAGCAATCTAACTTCGGAGTTTTAAGATGTTGTCTCTGGCTTAATGATGAAGGTGAAAATTATCATTTAAGAGAGTTTATAATTGAGGCAATCCTTATTTACTAAGCACTAAGATTTCATAATCAGTAAATTAGCGAGATAGAGTATTTTTCACTTCTTGTTTAACATTTTCGTAAGCATTCAGCGGTCAGCTATCAGCCATTAGCTTCATAGGAAATGAAGTAAAATTGCAGTATTGAAAGACTGAATTACCATGCTCAAGTATAGTTCAAAGCATATTTGAAGACCTTAGCTATTAACTGCAAATGTGTTTTTAAATTTGAAATTAAAAAGCTGATTGCTGACTGCTAATAGCTGAATGCTTACACATTTTCTTTTAGTAAATCAAGGTTTAGGAGAACCAGCATAATGAAATTGTAATTGATTATTTAGCTGAATTCTCAAATAATAACTTATATATTTCAACAGAAAAATATTACTTTTTTGACAACTGATAACTGATAACTAATAACTGATTTATAAGACTATGAAATGACTTAATATTAATGAAACTTATATTTAATTAATTAACATATTTAAAATTTAAACGAATTTTGGCAAAAAAAGTTGAAATGAGCTATTGAGGGCCAAATTTTAGGGAAAAATCGCGATTTTGCGCTTGTTTTAGCAATCTTTTCATAAACGCTACAAGTCTTGATGTGCAATAAA
>NZ_JAAHGT010000603.1 GCF_010672385.1 Okeania sp. SIO2F4 | reverse complement strand
ATTTGTCAACGATCCTAAACGTTTTCCTGACAATTATCGGCGTTATATTCAAGGTCAATTTCGTCAACATTTAGGATTTACAGGTACACCAATAAGATTACTTTGGCGTGGTAAAAAAGCTAGAGACGTAGAGCAAAATACTGTCAATAGAGCAACTCGTGTTTGAAGTAATTGATAATGGATAATTGATAATTAATTTCTATGAGGTTTAAAGCCTCTTTAGCAATAGATAATTGATAATGGATAATGATAAAATTTTTAAGCTTTGAGTAACAAGCAAGCTTTTTGAATGCAAAAACTATTCAATTTAGTACAAAAGTTGGCAATCAAATAATTAACAATTATTAATTATTAAGCCCATTATCCATTAGTAAGCATTCAGGGTTCAACTAGCCTCCTGGGTCGTAACTACGTTAACAGCTTTATTTCCTTTAAGAGAGGAAAAAGCAATAAGCGAGATTTCATAGAATTAAAAGTATGGGTAAAAATCCATCAGTTAACCTTAATAGTCTATAGTCTATAGTCTATCGAATTACATCGTTTATTAAAAAGCTGTTTGCGTAGCATTCCGTTTGCGCAGCATTCTGGAGGAAAGGAAGAGCTGACCGCTAATAGCTGAATGCTTACATCCATTAATGAAACATTCTCATTGCTTCCAAACCTCCATACCAAAAAGTGGCAATATTTTTGACACGAATAAAATAGGATTATTATATTAATAAAAAATCTTCTTCCTTCTTACTTTGATAACAGCCAAACCAAAGGTTAGAAAATTTATAAATCCTGAAACTTTTTGTTTGTTTGCTGTTCCCTATTCCCTATTCCCTATACTATTTAATTAATATGGATTTACTACGCTCACTTCCCCTGGGATTATATCTAGAAAAACCCATAACATGGCTACATAAACTTGACCCTAGAGTGAAATTAATTTGGCTAATGAGCTTTCTTATTAGTCCAGTGTTAGCAAGTTCAATTTGGCGTCTAATATTAGTAGTTATATTAATAATATTGACCTTTACTGCCTTAATTCCTTTACGAGTTTGGAAAAAACAAATGGCTTGGTTACTAATGTTCTGTTCTTTAATATTTTTTATGAGTGCAGCGATCGCTCCAGATGGACTGGCAATTAACTATCAACCTCGCCTACCAAAAGATGAATTAGCTTTTGCTCAACAAACTGCTAATTTACCACCAACATCAGAACCAAAAACTTGGAAAAACATTTTTGGTTTACTAGGAAAAGAAACCCCCCAAGAAGCTATTTCTCAAACGCCAAAACTAACTGAACTACCTCAACCAACTTCTTATAGCTACATCATTTTTCAACAAAGTCCCATTATCATAACACGTCGTTCCGTGGATTTAGGCATTCGTATTGCCACCTTATTATTTACAGTCATTTATAGCACCAATCTATATCTTTTAACCACAGCCTCAGAAGAAATTACAGCAGGTATAGAAGACTTAATGGAACCTCTGAATAAATTAAAATTACCTGTAACTGAAATAAGTTTAACTTTAACCCTATCTTTAAGATTTATTCCCCTAGTTTTAGAGGAGATACAGAATTTAGTTCGTTCAGTTAGAACTAGAGCAATTAACTGGAAAAAATTAGGACTCCGACAAGCTTCTCAGATCTGGTTAATAGTAGCAGAAAGACTATTAGAAAATTTGCTATTGCGAGCCGATCAAATTGCCAGTGCAATGAAAGTCAGAGGTTTTACAACTGCAGACCAGCATAGAGTACAATGGCACGATCTAAAGTTAAAGGCATTAGACTGGATAGTATTGATTAGTTTAGGGTTATTCTGGTGGATTAGGTTGGCTTGGGGAGGACAAGGTTAAAACAAAATAATATATTCTTAATTTAACAAGTAATTATCTGGTATTGTTATATAGTGAAGTATAATTATTGTAAAAATAGTTGTGGAATACTTAGTTTGAGTTTCTGATTAATGTTGTTGATATTTTTCAGCTCAAAATTGCAGATTGAGACTTATAACTAATGTCAAACAATCACAATTTTGAGAAAATATAATATTTTACAGATATATATTTTCTTTTTTCTGGATATATTCATCCACTTCTCACTCGTATTTAAGAAAATACAAAAATCTAAATTTTCTGTTCAACCAGAAAGTCTAAAATCTAAAATAATAGGGGCTGTCAATTGACAAAGGCCACTAAATTATTTACAAATCTTGTGATTATCTGCTGATTTGAAGCCTAAATGACCAACGAAACTTACATGAACCATCCTAATTTTGGCCTTTTATACAGGGTGTGCTTAGTTGAGGATAAGCAAGAATTATTTACTACTCTCTATGCTCAACGCTTATTTTTTTTAGTAACTAATGGAATAGGTGGTATAAAATTTGAACCAGTGGGTCGCTCCGACGCACGCTTAATGGTGGAAATTCGTCTCCGCCAGCTACGTCGCAATGGTCAAGTGGCTGATTACCAAAAACTCCAGCAAGTTCACAAAAATACTTTTCAATAATAACTGCCTTTAACTTCTACTGAATTAAAGTTAAGTCATTGCCAAATCTAGTATATTGACATCCTCCTGACGGTGCCCTTAGGCGACACTGCAGGGTTTCTAAACTTTCCTAGGCAGTGTTGCGCTTTTTCCTTTTTTCCTTCGGAATGGTACACAAAGGGAATGCTGCCTCTTGCAGAGGAGCTGCGCTTTTGATGTTGCGTAGCATTTCATGTCGGCGACAGCCAAAAAACGAGACAGGTTTTCTGCTTCTCACGCACCTACCTCATAGACCCTTACCTCTTTCCGGTCTTACGGTCGCTCCACAATACCTCACCCTACCGACGACTCCCCTAGACACTGCTAGCCCAGCAGCCTTGGGTAAAGTAACATATTAATGTTAGAAGCACAACATTAATTGGTCTTCCCATTCCCCCTAGCCCCCCTTTCAAAGGGGGGAACAAAAGGGGGGATTGAGAGCGTGGGTCTTTGACCAAAGTTATAATCAAACATTCTCAAATCAACAGATAAAATGGTTGAGTCCATTGCTGAACGTATTACCAACATCCGCTCTAACTTACCTGAGTCAGTACGGTTAATTGCCGTAACTAAACAGGTATCAGTTGATACTATTCGTGCTGCTTATGCAGCAGGAATACGAAATTTTGGGGAAAATAGGATTCAAGAAGCAGAAGCAAAGCAAGCTCAACTACAAGATTTACCAGATATTACCTGGCATTTAATTGGCCACTTGCAAAGTAACAAGGTAGTAAAAGCTTTAAAGCAGTTTCAATGGATTCATTCTGTAGATAGCTTAAAACTGGCCAAACGCCTTGACAGTTTAGCAGAAGAGTCATCTTGTAGTCCTAATATTTGCCTACAAGTTAAAATTTTGCCCGATCCTAACAAATATGGGTGGAGCATACCAGAATTAATGACTGACTTAACAGAGCTAAATCAATGTCAAAATCTGAAAATTAAAGGTTTAATGACTATTCCACCCCAAGGATTAGACAATTTACAAACCCTATCAGTATTTGAGAAAACCCAGGAGTTAGCTCAGGAAATTAGCAAAAAAAATTTGTCTAATCTAAAAATCCACGAGCTTTCAATGGGAATGTCAGAAGATTATAATCTAGCCATATCTGCCGGTGCTACTATGGTGAGACTAGGTAGAACTTTATTTGGTGAGAGGAGGATTAAATAAGCTGATATTATATCCAATACAACTTAAAAAGTAAAAATATAGTACACTACCAAGCGACTTGAGATGCTTAAAGCATAAGTGGATTTATCAGTTATGTGATGGGTTAAGCAAATAATACGCCCAATTTTCATCTCTAGAGATGTCAAAATTAAGCCCTCTAGATTTTTAGCTCTCAAGCATTTGGTAGATACACTCTCACTTGAATTTAGTCCAAGTGTGCATTTGTTAACGAATACTCATACTTGTTAACTAAATAGTATCGGAGAATTTTAACAGTGAATAGTCTTTTTTCCAAACTACGAGATTTTGTCGGACTCAACGAACCAGTTGAGTACGAATATGATTACGATGAAATGGAAGGAGAACAGTATCAAAGCGTTTATCCTCCACAACAGCAACCTCCTGCTGCGGTACCTGCTGAGGAGGAAAGTCGCAGTAACCGCCGATTAAGAAGTCGGGCCACTACTGCGACTCCAACTACTGCTAGCACAGGTACTACTGGAGTTGTTAAACAAGAATCTGGAATGGGATCGGTTATGAATAATGTAATTGGAATGCCAGGCGCTTTAAATGGAATGTCAGAAGTTGTGGTTCTAGAACCACGGACTTTTGAAGAAATGCCTCAAGCAATTCGGGCCTTAAGGGAGCGTAAATCTGTGGTTTTAAATTTAACAATTATGGACCCAGACCAAGCCCAAAGAGCAGTGGACTTTGTAGCAGGCGGTACTTATGCTCTTGATGGTCATCAAGAACGCATCGGAGAAAGTATTTTTCTGTTTACACCAAGCTGTGTGCAAGTCAGAACTCAAGCAGGTGTGGTCAACGAAATGCCACAGACTCAACCACGCCCTCGTGTGGGGAGCTCTGGGTCTCAAGTTTGGCAACCCGAGCAAATTCAGATGATGCAATAGTGAAAGAACTTTGGGTATGGGGTTAAGATCGTAAAAATAAAAATATAATTTCCTAGTAGAGTATATTTTTGATTTTGGGATTATATCTAACAAACTCCATTCCCAATTCCTAAATTTCTAATATTTTTTAGATTGAAAAATGGTAACTGCTAAGTTAGGTTTAATCGGTGGTGGGGTAATGGGAGAGGCTTTGTTATCCCGCCTAGTGCAACAAAAAGTTTATCAACCCTCAGAAATTTTAGTTAGTGACCCGCAGCAACAAAGGCGAGATTTTTTAGCACAAGAATATGGCGTAGAGGTAACTACAGATAATCGCTTGGTGGTTACGACTACAACAGAGGCTGTTTTACTGGCGGTTAAACCTCAAATATTTGATAGTGTTGTATCACAACTGGGAGACTGGCAGGTTGGTAGTCAGACAACAACTTTGCCTTTGCTAATTTCAATTATGGCAGGTGTACATTTGCAAAAGTTGCAAGAGTCTTTTCCTGGGCAACCTGTAGTTAGAGTTATGCCGAATGCTCCAGCAACAGTGGGGGCAGGGATGAGTGCGATCGCAGCGGGGCAGAATGTGCAACCAGAACAAAAGCAGTTAGCTACTCGCATTTTTGAATCTGTAGGTCAGGTAGTGGAAGTGCCAGAAACTTTAATGGATGCAGTTACAGCGGTATCTGGTTCCGGACCTGGTTATGTAACGATTTTTATAGAATCCTTGACAGATGGGGGTGTTTGTGCAGGTTTGCCTAGAGCGATCGCTTACAAGTTGGCATTGCAAGCAGTTTTGGGAACGGCGGTTTTATTACAGGAGTCGGGAATACATCCTGCACAGTTGAAAGACCGGGTGACAAGTCCTGGGGGAACAACTATTACTGGAATTGCTGAGTTAGAAAGTGCTGGTTTTCGTTCTGCTATCATCGAAGCAGTCTTGGCAGCAACAGCAAGGTCTCAGGAGTTGGGAAATAGATAAATTCTTTCATTTAATTAGTTATAATAATTTGTTTGTAGTTGGGCTTTAGCCCCTCCAATAGACCTCTCCGGAAATTAAAATTCAACAACCTTGTGACCATGAAATAAGGTATCAAGCCTCCCCTTGGCTGCACCGCTAGCTTTCGCTCTACAAGGGGATGAAAAAGAAAATTCCGGTTTTCAAGCCTCCGGCTTAAGTCGGAGGTACTGATAACTGATAACTGATAAGTGATAACTGAAATGACAGGGGTTTCAGGTGAATTATCGGAGATTTCTAATATTTATCTTAGGGCTAAGGGACTTCCAAAAAATAAAATGTACAATTTATGAGAATGATAATCATTTTTATACGGGAGAGGAAGGGGTTGACATCGCCAACCCCTTCCTCTCATAAATTGGCATCACAATTTCTGTACTTCACCTAG
>NZ_JAAHGT010000602.1 GCF_010672385.1 Okeania sp. SIO2F4 | reverse complement strand
TAAACTAAAAGGTAATGGAGGTAAAACTTGTGATTTGGCGATCGCTCTACTCCCACCAGAAGCAATGGCAAAAGCAATTAGTTGAGCATAAACTACGTTTACAACCCAATATTCACTACAGTTTAGTTTTTCATAGAGCATTCGCTTACTGCCAATATCATCAGCAAAAGATGTTTTGGCAATTTCAATTACTAGGTCGGGAGGTGGATAAACATCTAGATCGACAATAGTTGTATCTGGGGGAATAGTTTCTGCATTTTCACCAATGTAGAATGCTAGGTCTGGTTGCGCTTCTGTTTCACCAATTTTTCGGAAAGAGCAGTTAGTAAGTCCTACTAAGGGAATAGCTTTGATACCACTGAATAAAGCTACAGCATATCCGATGGAGAAATTATCATAAGAATGGTCGTAACCTTGGGGAGCCATTTCAATTCTTAGTTGTCCATTGTGATAATAGCATTTAGTCTCTTCTTGTTCCTGAACAGTTTGGATATACTCATCCCAAGTAGCTTTCACCCACACATCTGTTGATAATTTGGTTTGGAGGTTATTCATAAGATTACCCAAACTTCTGAATATGTTTATTATATCTATCCTTCAGGAATCGTGCCAATGTCTCTGGCAATAATCTTTCTATCTACGGTTTCAGTTCCTTTAATTTTCACGAATCAAATATACTAGCTATGGTAGTTAAGATGTAATTAGATTTTTCCACTTAATCAAAGTTAAAAGTAGGAGTCAGGAGTCAGTAGTCAGGACGCAGAAGAAGAGGAAAAAAGGAGGTATTAGGAGGAAAAAGTTTACCAAAACATTCTTTTTCTTAGCGCTAAGAGGGTTAAAGTTGCTTGGATCATCCAATCAACTAGGTATTTATAGTTTAAGATATAATCAGATTTTCCCACTTATTTACTGTCAAAATATTACTTTTGAATTTTGACTTTTGAATTTACACAAAGAGGGTTTCAGTTTATTTAATTTTCCCAAATCAATAACTAAATCAACTAAGTATTTGCAGTTAAGATGTTATCAGATTTACCAACTTATTTACCCTCAAAATATTACTTTTAAATTTTGACTTTACACAAAGAGGATTTCAGCTTCTTGAATTTTCCCAAATCAATAACCAAATCAACTAAGTATTTGCAGTTAAGATGTTATCAGATTTACCAACTTATTTACCCTCAAAATATTACTTTTGAATTTTGACTTTTGAATTTACACAAAGAGGGTTTCAGCTTCTTGAATTTTCTCAAATCAATAACCAAATCAACTAGCTATTTGCAGTTAAGATGTAATCAGTTTTTTCTACTTATTTACAGTTAAAATCTTAGTGTAAATTTTAATTAATAATTTGAGAAACTAGGGATTAGCAGTTAAGATATCATCAGGTTTTCCCACTCAGTTACAACAAAATATTACCTTTAATTTTTGAACTTTTAATTTTAACTTTAGAAACTACCTTTTTACGCTTAAGATGTAATTATATTTTCCCACTTAGTCATAGTCAAAATATTACTTTTGACTTTTGACTTTTGACTTTTGAATTTCAATAAAATGTTTACCAATTTTTTCATCAAAAGACCAGTATTTGCCTCAGTGTGTTCCCTACTAATTATCCTAGTAGGATTAGTGGGTTATGTTAGCTTACCAGTACAAGAATTTCCTAGTATCGACCCCCCAGTGGTCAGCGTGCGAACCAACTACCCAGGAGCTAACCCAGAAGTAGTAGAAACAGAAGTAACAGAAATTCTAGAAGCAGAAATTAATGGCGTCGAAGGTGTCAAAACTCTCACCTCTAGTACAAGGGAGGGTTCTAGTTCTATAAACGTTGAATTTGAACTGAGTCGCGATATAGAAGCAGCAGCTCAAGATGTTCGTAGTCGTGTCTCCCGCGCCATCAGAAGACTTCCCGATGAAGTTGATGCGCCAGTAGTTTCTAAACGAAGTAGCGATGAAGAAAGAATTATTTGGTTAGCTTTAACTGGGGAAAAATATTCACCATTGGAGTTAAGTAACTATGCAGATAAATTTATCAAAAATGTTTTAGAAACTGTTGATGGGGTGGGTAGTATTTTAATCGGTGGCGAACGTCGCTACGCTATGCGACTATGGTTAAATCCTAAAAAAATGGCTGCTCGAAATATTACCGCTTTAGATGTGGAAGCAGCTCTCAGACGACAAAATGTAGAAATTCCCAGTGGTAGAATAGAAGGAAAATCTACAGAATATCCGATTCGTACTGTTGGTCGTCTGCAAACTCCCGAAGCTTATGAAAACCTGATTATTAGACGAAATGATGACAACTCTTTCACAAGATTAAGAGATATTGGGAGAGCAGAAATTGGAGCACAGAGCGATCGTACAATTGCCCGCTACAATGGAAAACCAGCAATAGGTCTGGGAATTAGTAAACTTTCCGGGGCAAATATTATGGAAGTTGCCACGGGTGTCAAAACTAAGATGGAAGAATTATCTAAAGATTTTCCAGATGGAATGAAATATTACGTCAGTGTTGACTACTCAACATTTGTAGAAGCTGCCATCAAAGAAGTTTGGAAAAGTTTGCTATTAGCTATTGTTTTAGTTGTCTTAGTTATCTATGTATTTTTGCGAGATTGGCGAGCAACTCTCATCCCTACTATTACTATTCCTGTTTCCCTCATTGGTGCTTTTGGGGTAATGTTTTTCATGGGATTTTCCATCAACACTCTTACCCTATTTGCTCTCACCCTCTCAACAGGTTTGGTAGTAGATGACGCTATTGTGGTCTTAGAAAATATTGTTCGATATATTCAAGAGGAAGGCAAAACTCCCATGGAAGCAGCAATATTAGGAGTAAGGGAAGTCGTATTTGCTGTAATTGCCACAACCATTGTCTTAATTGCAGTATTTCTACCTGTGGGATTTTCTGGAGGGAGTTCCGGACAAATATTTAATGAGTTTGCCCTAACTCTTGCAGTGTCAGTAGTATTTTCTACCTTCGTTGCTTTAACTCTTGCACCATCATTGTCAGGGAGAATTCTCAAAAAACACGAATCAGGAAAACAAAGAAATTTTCTCTCCCGTCTAGTTGCCATTCCCCTAGACTTATTTGATTATGCTCTAAGTCGCATCTCAGTAATATACGATCGCTCATTACGTCTGTTGATGGGAGTCAAACCATTAGTAATTTTAGGATTTGTCTTATCTTTTTGGGTAATAGTTTGGTTATTCCAACAGTTGCCTCAAGGATTTTTGCCTACAGAAGACCGGGGACGGGTATTTGTCTCTGTATCTACACCACAAGGAGTAAGCGTTGAATATACCAATAACGTTATGCTTCAGGTAGAAGATAAACTTGCTCAAGTGCCAGAAATGAGAGGTTATTTCAGTATTACCGGATTCGGTCGAGTCGCTCAAGCTAACCGAGCTTTTGCTTTCACCAATCTCAAACCCTGGTCAGAACGAACAAAACCGGAACAAGCACAACAAGAAGTTGTCAAACGCTTATTTGGAGCATTTGCGTCAATTACAGATGGACGAGTATTCCCGATTAATCCTGGTTCATTACCCGGTACAGGTCGTAGTCGTCCGGTGCAGTTTGTCTTGCAGGGAAATGATTTTGAAGAATTAGCGCGAGTATCTCAAGAATTTAGCAATGAGGCGCAACAGTTACCCCAACTAAGTAATATTGATACAGACTTAACAATTAATAAACCTGAGATAACAGTAGAAATTAATCGTTCCCAAGCTGCTAATTTAGGAATATCAGTAGAGGATATTGCTCAGACATTACAAATTATGATGGGTGGGGAAGATATTACGAACTTTACCCAAGGAAATCAACGCTATGATGTAATTGTGCGAGCTGAGAATGAGTTTCGCAATAATCTCCAAGATATTGAGGATCTATATGTGCGAACCGAGGAAGGGGAGATGATACCTTTGAGTAATGTGGTGACTGTGAAGACAAGCACAACTCCTCCTGAGATTAACCATTTTAACCGCTTTCGTTCGGCAACAATTACAGGAAGTCCTGCACCAGAAGTTAGTTTAGGTGATGCGTTGCAGGCTTTGTATGATTTGGCAGACAGGATATTGCCTGCCGATATGCGGATAGATTTAAAGGGTGAGTCATCCCAGTTTCGAGATGCTGGTCAAGCAACAGTATATCTTTTTGGGTTAGCGTTGATTTTTATTTTCTTGACCTTGGCAGCTCAGTTTGAAAGTTATATCGATCCAGTTGTGATTTTGTTGGCGGTGCCGTTATCGTTGTTGGGTGCGTTTGGAGCGTTGTGGTTAGCGGAGTTAGAGATTAATGTTTATAGTCGGATTGGGTTAATTATGTTAATTGGTTTGGCAACTAAAAATTCTATTTTGATTGTGGAATTTGCTAACCAATTGTTGGCAGAGGGAATGTCTATTACTAAGGCAGCGGTTGAAGCCTCGCGGTTACGGTTTCGTCCGATTTTAATGACGGCGTTTTCAACTATTTTCGGAGTAATGCCATTAGCTTTTGCTTCTGGTGCGGGTGCTGCGAGTCGGGTTTCTATTGGTATGTCGGTTATGGGTGGAATGTTAGTGTCTACGATTTTGAGTTTATATGTAGTGCCAGTATTTTATGTGATAGCGAAAGGTTTGCAGTCGAGTTTATTTCGTAAGTCTGCTCAAGACTTGGCAGAGAGTTATGAAATGGATGCAGCCTTTGAGGGGAATGGTTATGTTAACGGCAATGGCAATGGTCATGTTAACCGTAACGGTAACGGGAAAACTGGTTATAGTGACAGCAAGGATAAGGATGGTGTAGAGAAAGTTAGACGAGGATAGTTTTTTTGTTAGAGGCGATCAAAGCAGAAAGTAGGTACGTTGCATGCAACGTCCCTACAAGGCGATCGTTTGTTTCCTATTTCCTAGCGCGTAGCCCTATATTACAGGATTTACGCAAATTGACTGTTAAACCACCATCTGTAGGGGCGAATGGTATTCGCCCTCGCTATATCTAGAGTCTCTGCGTAAGTCCTGATTATTCAATCTATGCTATTCTAAATAATGAAAACACAATTGGAGGGGGCTAACAATGACTACAGAAACATCTCCCAAAACCGAGTTAGTAACCGAAGTCACTCCTGACTGGGAACCACCCATGCCACCTACAGATTTAATCTTTGATGATGGAGAACTCTTGGAAAGTAAACGTCACCGTATTGCCATGAATCTTCTGATAGATTCCTTGTACCAACATTGGTCGGATCGTAGCGACTTTTTTGCTGGTGGCAATATGTTTATTTATTATAGTAGCACTCAAGCGAGAAATCGCGATTACAAAGGTCCTGATTTCTTTGTGGTTTTGGACGTTGATGGCAAGACAGATCGTCAAGGATGGGTAGTTTGGGAAGAAGAAGGTCGTTATCCAGATGTGATAGTTGAACTCACATCTCCTTCAACTGCTAGTGTAGACATTGGCAAAAAAAAGGATATTTACGAGCGCACATTCCGTACTCCAAATTATTTCATTTTTAATCCATTCGATCGGAAGTCATTAAAGGGATGGCATCTAGAAAACAAGAAATATCAGGAGCTACAGCGGAACGATCGAGGATGGTTGTGGTGCGAGGAGTT
This sequence comes from Okeania sp. SIO2F4, assembly GCF_010672385.1. Classification (GTDB taxonomy): domain Bacteria; phylum Cyanobacteriota; class Cyanobacteriia; order Cyanobacteriales; family Microcoleaceae; genus Trichodesmium. The sequence continues at coordinate 394 of NZ_JAAHGT010000602.1, read as the reverse complement.
AGAGTTATGGTTGGGTACTTGGGAAGGAACTATTCTCCAAGAGTCGGCAGTGTGGTTACGATTTTATGACTCCCAAGGAAATTTGGTATTATTGCCAGGAGAAGTAGCCGAACAAGAACGTCAACGGGCTGAACGTCTGGCTGCTAAACTAAAAGAGTTAGGGGTTGATCCTGATTCTGTCTAATATCAAACCCGTTGTAAGCTTACATCAAGTCCTCAAGTCCAGGTCTAGTAGTGGACTGTTTAAGCTAAAACTGTGCATTAGATTTTTGCCTATAATTCTTGCCCTGGAAGGTTTGACCCTTTTTTACTAATGCACCATTTAAGATGAAACAATCCAGTAAGGTGCGTATTTATTTTGGGGCGGGTTTATATTTAGTTAATGCTTAAACTC
>NZ_JAAHGT010000601.1 GCF_010672385.1 Okeania sp. SIO2F4 | reverse complement strand
TAAGAAAAACAACATAATTAACGTTATTACCCCAAGATTTAATAAATCCTACGCTTTCTTTTTCCTGATTGTGGTTAGAGATTGGAGACTCAACCTGAAATAGTTCTATTTCTTCAAGTTGTAAGGTACTGCTAGAGCCATCTATACTTAAGAATAACTTATCAGAAGGAATAGCTGGATGTGGGTCGCGATGCTCCCAAAATTCTGTGTACCCTCCTGTCAATTTTTGATGAACTTCCTCCATATTTTTTGGGGAAATAAAAACATTTTCTTGACTTTTAATTCCCTGAATAACGACTCCTTCAATTATAAGTATTTCTCTCCCAAATTGGTCTTTAAGAATCTCATCTCCTGCTTGATAATTCAGGTCTTTTTGTGTTGCTTTTAAGATTCGATAAACTATCGTGAAATCTCCTACTTTTGAACCAAAAATTTGTCTGATAAATCCCTTTTCTGGTTCTGTTAAATCTCCTGTTGTAACTCTTGCGAGTAAGTTGTCAGTCTTAGCTTCACAAATGAAATCAGGAGCTACAACTGTTCTGTAGTCAAGATAGCGGTTACGGCTTACTAAAAAAGGCCAAACTTCAATACTCATAGTGATAATTTAATAAATCTAGATTCGGAGTTTTATAAGAAACCGGGTTTATGGGAGAGATATGTGGGTATGGTAGAGGATTTCATCTAAACCCTATTTCTCTGCTTTATTTATACCGACACTACCGGATTTAATATCGCGGAAGTCAAAAGTTAAAAATAAGATTTGATAGATAAAAAAAATGACAATACAGTAATTTCAGGGGCTATAAGTTTCCCAATATTTATGACATTTTTAAAGTGAGTTAGTAGAACCCTTCTATGTTGAAGTTTTTGTTAGGACTAAATTAATTAATACTATTAGTATTAGGTTCGAGTTGCATAGGAGCAATGTAGGTGTTATATACATACAAAGCCATCATTATTATCGCTACTATTAAACCAAACAAAAACCATTTTTTAGCTTTTTTTGATGCTGTCTCTGCTCCTGGTAGTCGGTCTCCCAATTTATCTCGCATCTTAACTTCAGTTCCATAAACAATTGCGACAATTCCGAATGGCAAACAAAAAACTGCCACCCTTCCAAATAGCAAACAGCATAGAAGAGTTAGTAAAATTGCTGGCGTTCGATAGTTAGGAATATTTTCTTTGTTAGCTGTCATATTTACTTAAGCTATATTTTATACAATTCGCCAAATTTTAATCGTTTTGTCATCACTGCCGCTAGCTAAGGTTTGATTATCTGGACTAAAAGCTAGGGTGGTGATAATACCAGTGTGCCCAGTTAAAGTAGTTTTTAAAGTTCCGGTTGATAAATTCCAAATCTTGATTGTGCAATCATTACTTCCACTGGCAAGGATGCGGTTATCTGGACTAATCGCCAGAGACCAAATTGCTCCGGTGTGTCCTACCAAACGGGATTTAAGATTCCAAGTTTTCGTATCCCACACATAGATAGTTTTGTCACCACCTCCACTAACCAATATTTGACCATCAGGACTAAAGGCTAAAGCTTTGATAAAACTAGGATGCTTGAGGGTAAGAAATTTAAGAAATTTATCATCATTGATGGGCAGTTCCCAAATCAGCATTTTCTTGTCTGTACCACCAGTAGCCAAAGTGCGACCATTGGGAGCAAGAGCAAGAGCATAAACCAAGCCTTGATGTTCGTTTAAACGGTGTATTACTTTAGCACTATTAGTTTGTAGTTGCCAGATTTTCACAGTTTGATCTCGACTACTGCTAATCAGTGTGCCACCATTAGGACTAACAACAAACCCACTGATAGGTTCGGTATGTTCCTTCAATTTATAGAAGGGTTCTCCTGTATTGGCATTCCATACCTTAATACTTTTATCTGCGCTAGCAGTAAACAGCAGTTTATTGTCTTGACTAAGATTTGCTAATACCCAATCTGATTTTTCCCGCACAATTTCTTTCTGTAAATTTCCCCGTGCAACATCCCAAAACAGAACTTTTCTGTCGTCACTGGAACTGAAAAGAGTTTTACCATCAGATGTGAAACCAACGGAACAGACTACTTTTTTATGTTTTGTCAAATTATGGATGGGTTCAGGAGGAAAAAGAACTTCTCCTCCTAAATTAGCTTCGGGAAATCTCTCCTCAAAATCCTTGAGATGTTTCAGGAAACTAATTACCAAGTGCCTAAGTGCTGTTCCCCGATCTCTCACCTCTTGTAAATATTTTTTTTGATATCGATGAGCTTGTTCGTTTAAAACAAACTGACGAATTAGGAAATCTAAAGAAGTAAAAGAATCTTTAAGTAAATCCCACACAGGAATTTTTTCTGAGGATGCTTTTAAGACTTTCATATCAGCTTTTACCCCATCAATTAATACATAAGCAATAGGAATTTCTAACTGAAAAGGTTTTGGAACTGCCTTTGGCTTCTTTTTCATCGAACCATCAGGTTGGAGGGTGGCAAAGTCGAGACCAATAGAACTTACAGGAATTAGACGTACTGGACAACCAGCTTTAACTCTATTAATAACTACATTCCTAAATTCAGGTGATTGTTCTAGCAGGTGTTCTGTTATTTCTGAGAGCTTATAATTATCTTCTTTTTCTCGCAGATGTTCTGTTCTTTCTGAGAGCTTATAATTATTTTTAAGCAAATCCCACTTACTGATAATAAAATGAACGGGGGTGTCTCTTTTACAGAAATTTAGCAATTGCATCATGAGAGGTAAATCTCTTAGCAATAATTGTCTAACTTTTTCATCATTATTTAGGTCTTTTCCTTGGATTAATTTCAATAATTTTAGACCATCAATCATCACTAACACTGCATCTGCTTTAGAGACTTCTTGTTTAAAATCAAAAATCTTGTCTTGATCTTCTAATATATCTGTAAGTATAGATCCTGGATAGTCAATATAGGTAAACTGACAAACTGGAAAGTTTTCAAAAGCAAGATTTCTGACGCAACAAGTAAATGTTGTCTGTGTTACACCTCTTGTTCCACTAGGCCAAGATATATTTGGCTCGTCTATTTCTGAATAAATTCTACTCAGTTCAATACTTTGCTGATGATTGGGAACTTCCAAGAAAAATCCTTCGCTGGTTGGGGTAGATAATTGCTTAAAAAGACGGGCTAAAAATACAGTTTTACCCGCTCCCGATGGTCCTAAAGTAATAATATTGTAATTTTTCATATTCATTTCTGGGCTTTTAACTTTGATAATGATTCCCTTATTACTTTGTTCTACCTTCTGATTATTTCAGATTCAGGAAAATCTTGGCTCAGTTTATTACTAATATATAAAAAGCTTGTCACAGCACTTTTTAAGGCTGTTTTTTTATCTTCAATTTCTTTGATATATTCATCCCTGATTCTCTGAAATTAAGCTAATCTTTGTTTCTCTGCTTCAACTATTGTTTTAATTTTTTTAAATACCAAATTATCAATTGTTTTGAGTAATTCTTTCGTGAATTCCTCTCCTATACTATTTGGCTGATTTTGCTCATCAGAATTATCATCATCCAGGATATTTGATACTAAAACTTCAACAAGAGTGTTAACAACTATATCAATTAACCAACGGGAACGTAACACACGCTTTAAGAAGTTATGTAATAATTTATTATGTCTACTATTTTCAATAATATCTTCGTTACTAATAGTAGTTAGTCGTTTAATGTTTACCTGAATCTCTTTTTCTAAAAGATCGGGTATAACACAAGATACAGGAACTTCCATGTGAAAAGGACGTGGAATTGAATTTGCAATTATTTTCATACTGCCATCAGGTTGAGGTGTTGCAAAACCCGAACCCACTGAACTTACTGGAATCAGGCGTACTGGAGAACCTTCTTGATTTCTATTCCGAACTAATTCTTTAAACTCAGGAATTTCTAGAAGGCGATCGCTTATTTCTTTTAAACCAAAATTATCATTTTCCAGCAAATCCCATTTACTAATTACAAACTGAATAGGTGCTTTAGAATGAGACATACACTTAATTATTGGAAGTAAATCTTTCTTTAAAAAATCAACAAAAAGTTGATGATTATTATTATTCATTAATGCCTGAATTTTTCGACCATCTAAAAGACCCAAGATTGCATCAGCTTGTACTATTATTTCTTTTAAATCAGAATCTTCTTCATCCATTTCTGTAAACCTTCCGCCAGCATAATCAAAATAAGTAAACTGACAAATTGGAAAGTTTTCCAGATCGCGATTCTTTATACAACAAGTAAACTTCCACTTAGATATCTCGCTACGTCTAGTTGTTTCTGGCCATTTTCCAGTAATCAAGTTTTTGTAAATATTATTCAGTAGCCTCTGTGATTTAAAATCCTCAGCTTCAAGATAGAAACCGTGTTCTCCTTGGCTTGCTAATGATTTAAACATACTCGCCATAAATACAGTTTTACCTGCACCAGACGCTCCTAAAGTTAATATTTTGTAATTTTTCATTGCCTAAATTTCCTCTGAAAAAATAATCATGCTAGGTGTAATACTACTGGAGTTATTTCAACAGTTTTTTTCAGACATCAGGATTTAAGCAAAAAATTAACCCATACACCATCTGTAGAGGGTAATAGCCCTAAAACACTACTGTATATAGTTTGTTTGGGTAAGTTCTGAGAGATTCTAAATCTAGCATGACTTTTTCAAAATGAACCATATAAAAAAATGACAAACCTGTAGGAAATTGGTATAGAACTTGCTTACCATTTGTCAAAAATATTTATCAAATTAGTATAATGAACAAAAAAATTCTAGCTTTAACCGGATTATTTTTAACAACCTTCCTCCTAATAAGCATAAACTTATTTTCTGCCCAAAATGCCGAAAGTAAATCACAAAATCCTCTATCTCTTGGTTTCCAAATTATTAGTAATTCTCAGGGAACAACTCTTTATCAAAAAAATTTAGATTATGTACAAGTTATCGATCTAACTCAAGGTGCGAAAATTAATTTTATCTATGGAAATATCACAGACTTAGGTACTAAAAAAGGAGCTTACGGCGGTAACGACCCACAATTTGAACGTCAGACAATATCACAAGTATGGTCTAACTTATATTCAGAAAATTCAAGTTTATTTTGCATCACTAACGGTCAATTTTTTAGAAATGATAAAAACGCCTCCACAGGGTTAGCATTTCCTGTCAAGTCAGATGGAATTATAGTTAGTGACGGTTATGCCGGAGAAATAGAATTTCCTGATGAAAAATTAATGCTAGAAGTCTGGAATGATAGAGCATTAATTAGTAAATTTCAGCCAAATAATCTCCAATTATCCACAGCACCTAATCTTATTGTTGGTTTACAGGAAAATGCAGATAAAGGAGTAGAAGATAAAACAGGTAGAACATTTATTGGAATTAAAGATAAAGATGGCGATCGCCTGAATGAAACAATTTTAATTTTTACTTCCAAAAAAGCAACTCAACCTCACGCTGCTAAAGTTTTGAAAAGTTTTGGTGAAACTCAAGTAATCATGTTAGATGGTGGAGGTTCAACACAATTAATTTGTCAGGGAAATATTTATATAGATTCACCAAGAACTATCCCTCAAATGATTGCTATTTTCAGTGGAGATGAAGTCAGAAAGAAAGAAGAATAATTTAGTAATCTAGGATAGTAGGATTAACTATTAAAAACTAAAGACTGCTTACGCTTAAACAATGGTAAGCATTCAGCCGTAAACTATCAGCTAAGTAGTCGTGCAAAATACAAAATAAACTTCCTAGTTGAGAGAGGGAATACTTAACCATAAACACTTAAATTGGAGAAAGAATTGATAATTTATGAATAAGATTGGAGATGTCTAATAGTAATGTGTAATTAATGTTGCTTATAAGTAGGTAGGCACGAAAAAATCAAACTATGTAAAGATAAGTAAATACGGAAAGTTGATCTATCAAGGTGATTTTTTTATGGGCGCTCGTTTCAGGATTTTTCTCACTCGTGAGCAAGACCAAAAA
>NZ_JAAHGT010000600.1 GCF_010672385.1 Okeania sp. SIO2F4 | reverse complement strand
GCCTATTACTAGGGGCAGAATTGTTAGTAGATTGTATATTTAGTGACATTTCTGGTAGGTCTGGATGTGATGATAGTTGCATTTTTACTCTCTTTTGCTAAAAGTTGGACTTAAGTTCAAATCAATTTGCTCGAGGGTATAGGAGCAGATATTCATTTGTCTGCTTATATCAGTCTTATCTTTTATATCAGTGTAGCAAAAAACACATCTTTTTCCGAATGTTGTAGGATAAATTTTATTTGAGGTGGTGATAATTTTGACAAAATTATCATTTCAGTGTAAAGCAATACATTTTTTGCAAAAAGCTGTAAGTTTATATCGGGAGAAATTGGAATGGTCTTGTAGCTATGAAAAAAAGTTAGAAGTTTGGGCAAGGATGGAGGTAATTCCAATGAAGCAGATTAGAGATTGTGGAGGAATTATATACAAGTCGGCGATCGCTCTGAAGTTAGCTCCAGTTTTGCAGAAACCGGCAATATATATTGCTAGTGAGTTAGCTAAGTATTGTGGAGAAATAGTTAATACTGAGGGAAGGAAAGATGTAGTAAATTTCCAGGTTGAGGTAATTTCATCTGGTATAATTTATTTGGAATTAATGGATTTGAGCATAGCTAATTGGTTAAGTTATTTAAGTTCTGTTCCCCTCAAGGATGATCAACAAAATTTTCGGGTGGATGTTGACTATCAATCTTCTTGTGAGACTATAAATTTATTTCCTATTCAATATAGTTATGCTCGTTGTTGTTCTCTATTGCGTATGGGTGAATGGGATGGTCTGATTGTTCTTGCTCGGACAACTCTAGAAAACTATAGTCAATTTTGGTTGATTCTGAATTCTGATTCTATACCCTGGCAAAAATCTAATGGGGAATTACAATTTTTACATGATGCTGAATATGAATTAATTGCGGAAATTGTCTCTACGCTAGATTATATATATTGTTTTTCTACTACTAAAAAAGCTATAAATTGGGTGAAAGTAGCTAATTCTCTTAGTTCCGCTTTTCAAACTTTTTACTGTCAGTGTCGTATCTGGGGGGTGGTGAAAGTAAAAACACCGAAATTAGCAAAGGCTAGATTAGGTTTAGTTTTGGTAACTCAGTCTCTACTGAGATTTTTATTGGAAGAAAGGTTGGGTGGGAAAGCACCTATTGAACTTTAGTTGAGTCTTCTAATTGTCAAAGTGCTGAAAATAAAACTAAGACGTTTGAGTTATATTGTATAGTGCTACCCGCTAGGGAACAGCAGACTGTTAAAGAATTTTCTGATTTGGAAATGTCGGCATCCTTACAGTGCTTTTCAGTTGAGTAGAGCACAAAACTGTTGTAGGAGTAATGAGTAATGAGTAAGGAGGCAGTATGATTGTGGTTTATTCATCCATTTTACCGCTGTAATGGGTAGCGCTATAATTTATGACGACAACTGCAATCTATCTGTAGACGCGGGATTTTTTTTCGGTAGCTCTCAGAAAATGAAAATATTGGTGGTTTTGCACTCTTTGTATTGATGGATGGAAGGATTTGATCAGGGAAAAGCAAGGGTTTATAGTCAGCGACAGTTGATGGAAATATTTCTGGTATTGCTCTTGGGAAAATTTTCTGAAATGGAGCGATCGCCTCTCAGCTCAGAATTTTGGTTGAATAAAAAATCATGTGTATGGGCGAACGACGCCATCTAATCTTTAGCTTATCACAAAAATTTTGAGGATGCAACGGAAAATTCTTTGGCGCGGGATTTTTTTTAGGTGCTTCATAAAATGAAAATCTTGGTGATTTTGCACTTGGGTATTGATCGATGGAAAGATTTGATCAGGGAAAAGCAAGCATTCATAGTCAGCGACAGTTGATGAAAATATTTCTGGTATTGCTCCTGGGAAAATTTTCTGAAATCGAGCGATCGCCTCTCAGCTCAGAATTTTGGTTGAATAAAAAATCATGCGTATAGGCGAACGACCCCAGTTAATCTTTAGCCTATCACAAAAATTTTGAGGATGCAAGGGAAAATTCTTTGGCGCGGGATTTTTTTTAGGTGCTTCATAAAATGAAAATGTTGGTGGTTTTACACTTGGGTCTTGATCGATGGAAAGATTTGATGAGGGAAAAGCAAGGGTTTATAGTCAGCGACAGTTGATGGAAATATTTCTGGTATTGCTCCTGGGAAAATTTTCTGAAATGGAGCGATCGCCTCTCAGCTCAGAATTTTGGTTGAATAAAAAATCATGTGTATGGGCGGACGACGCCATCCAATCTTTAGCCTATCACAAAAATTTTGAGGATGCAAGGGAAAATCCTTTGGCGCGGGATTTTTTTTAGGTGCTTCAGAAAATGAAAATGTTGGTGATTTTGCACTCTTTGTATTGATGGATGGAAAGATTTGATCAGGGAAAAGCAAGCATTTATATGAAGCTTAGGAAAGTGCCTCCAGAACTTTAGTTCAGTGCTATAATTAGCATAAAATTTTATTCAAAATAAAACTAAGACGTTTGAATTATATTGTAATTTACGACGGCAACTGCAATCTATGTGTAACCTTGGTGCAGGTATTAGAAAATATAGACCAGGGTCAACTATTCGAGTACATTCCTATGCAAGATTTAGAAACATTAAATCAGTTTAGTATTACTGCACAAGATTGCGAAATGGGAATGATTTTAATTAAAGCTAATGCACCAGAATGTAGATGGCAAGGTAGTGACGCAGTAGAAGAAATAGGGCGACTATTACCTACAGGGAATATTTTTATAGCAGCATATCGGAGTTTACCTGGGGCGAAATGGATGGGCGATCGCTTTTATGAGCAGATTAGGGATAATCGTTATACTATTTTTGGTAAACGTTCTACTACTTATCATTCGCCCTATCCAGTCGGTTGTAAAGCTTCTTTATCTGAAGAAAAAGGTTCAACTTAAGCTTGAATATTCAGATTTAATTTGGGTAAAAAATCTCGACTATTTTGATAATCAAAATAGTTACTTAATAAATTAGGGTTTTTGCCCAATTTGAATTTTAGTAACTTTAATAGCAACTTAAATTTATCGCGACTTACGCATTCGTGGGTTTTGAACACTATATATCTATAGCGCTATAGTTTTTGAAAGCTATATATAGCTAGCGTCTATGGGTAATTCCTTTTTATATTATGTCCGGATAGACACTAACTATAAAGTCATTGGGAAGTTCACGGAGTCGAAGGAACTAATCTCAGAGGTTTGAGATATTTCTTCCATTTATTCCTAATGATAACTATTCAACCGGACATGATATTAGTCTCTCAGAAAATCTTCTTTCTTTTCATCTTCAATCCACTTCTGAAAATCTTTAATTTTTTGCTCTACATATTGTTTGTGGTCCAGAAGTTCTACTCTATTAAAAATTGGTAGTAGTGATTTAAGATATTCTACGATTTTATGTGTTGCTTCAATATTCTTAGAGCTACTCAAAATATAATCTTCTGAGGAAAGTTCCTTATAATTCTTAACATAAGGTTCTAGGGGAAGTTTCTTAAAATCTTCAAAATTTGGATTGTGCTTACAAAATAAATTGATAAATTGATAACGTCTTTCGTAGGGAAATGTTGTAGTTACGCTCAACAATAATTGCATCAAATCAATATCTGTATATCTATTTTCCATCAGACTTTTTAGCAGTTTATTTTGTCTATCCTCAAGAATAAATTTCTCTTCTTCTGTTATTTGCAAAAAAAATATTCTTTCGAGAATAGTATTTCTGGATATAGAGCTAGATAATTCCTTTTCTTTCTGATAAATATGCTCAACTACTGGAGTAATTAATTCTTGATAATTTTCATATTGCCAAAGAAACGTATAATCTAGGTTATCTTGGAAATAATAGGAGTTTGAGAATTGTTTCTGAGAATATACCCAGTCAATATATTCAATTATGAAATTTTGGTCAGCATCAAGAATGCGAATAAATATATCTTTGGAATTAGATGAGTGTACCCTGATGTTTGGACTTGATAAATATGCTCGTTTTAGCACATCAAGTTTTCCTGTGAATAATTCAATTAAAAGTTCATTGACTTGAGTGTAACGATTAAATAAAAAATCAAAAGGATCTGGATAATTTTTCTGTTGATTAATTTTACTCAGAATAATTTCTGTTACCTGAGCAACCACATTTTTATCTAAGTGACGATATTTGAGAAGAAAGTCAAATCTTTGTCGTATTTCATCAAGTTCGCTTTGCTGATATAAGCTATAGAGTTTCTCCAAATAGTCGGATGTAACTTTCTCTTCAGGTAGTAAGTTGTAAAATCCAAATAACCATTTTCTTTTTGAATAAAAATCAAATTGATTGAGCAATTCAAAAGCTTTTTCAACTCCAGAAATTTTAATTAACTTCTCAATTAATGGAAATGGAAAGTTATTAATTTGAAATGGATCGCCACGTTTGAGATAATCTTTCAGAACATCTAAATAAAGGTCTGAATTTTCACAGGTGAGAAAAAGAACTTCTGCTATTCTACCACTGGGAAATTCAGAAGAGTAATGGTTTTTCTCTTTTGTTACAGCTTTTATCTCATGGCATTTATCAAAGAAATCGTGATAATCCTTAAAATTGTAATTAGCAAAATATTCTTTGATTTGATTTTGCTTAAATTGCTCATATTCTTTCCCGTCTAAATAGCAGTTTTTTATCTCATTCAAATTATCTGAAAGTATCCTAGACACCTCATAAGTTTCATTGACAAATCGTTCTCTTATTTCATTATTAAATTCAATTTGATGAGACTCTAGAAAATCCAAATATTTCTGAACAATAAGACAATGATAATAATCTTTAGGATTGAATTTATCTTTAAGAAATTCAATAAATTCAAGAACTTCTAGAGCATCCTGCTTAATAATTTCGCTGACAGTAAATTTAGAAAATGAATTGCTATATGTATGAATTAGATTGATTACCTTTTTCTGAAAAATATCAATCTGATAGAGCTGAAATATTCCCCGCCAAATTTTCTTTCTCAACTCAAATAATTCCGGTGTAGTTGGTGGAGAAAATTGATAGAGTGTAAACTCTTTCTTTTTCATCTGAGAAGTATCAAATTGAAGATCGAGGTATTTTTCAGCTACACCAAAAAATAGTTTTGCAAATAATTCGTTTTTTCCTTCATTTACTTTTTCCAGTAGCTTATCAATAACTATCGACTGAGTAATAAATTTTGTTATGTAGGAATCACGTTGAAATCCAAAAGTTTTAGTAAGAAGGCAAAACACCTGTGGTAGTTCCTGTGGTTTTTTTGTCAAATATTCAAACAGCAAATCTATTGCAATTTTTTGGGAATTTTGTTCATCAGAATTACCAAATAAACTAAGTAAGTCAAGAATAGAATCTTGTGGAATATGAATATTAGAATTAGACGGAATATCTAAAGTTGAAATATCTACTGACTCGACTGCCATCTTGCCAATAAAGTATTTAGCATAGATGAGAATTTCTGTCTGTTTAAAAAACCCAAAAAGTTTCATCAGTTGAATTAAACTTTTCTCATCTCTTGCCACCTCATAATTTTCCCAAACTCTGTCTACATCTGGAGTAAGTATTTTGATAATCTCCTTACTATCAAAAGCACTTAAAACAGGATTAAGAGCATCAACAAAATTATATTGAAACTGAGGAAAAAAATTATCTAAGAGAACGGAAAATTTCAACAATTTCTCCTTGAAAAAAGTAAGATAAAACAGATATGTAGCTAGAACCTGGTCAGATATTCTGGCAATCTCATTTTCATATATATCTACAAGTTCAAATTTATATAATTTACGAACTGCTTCCCAGAAAATTTCCCTTTCAATATTAAATGCTGTTTGAATCTTTTCCATCATTTCATCGTTAGAGTTATCTACTACTTGAAAAAAAGCAAAGATACCAGCAACTTCCAATAAACTTTCATCTTTAAAATCTTCAATATCTTTTCTGATTGAAGAATAGTATTCATCATAAACATCAGATACATTGTTGATACTTTGAAT
>NZ_JAAHGT010000060.1 GCF_010672385.1 Okeania sp. SIO2F4 | reverse complement strand
AATTTGATGAGGTTTTCAATTTTTCATTTATTTGATTGAGAATTAAAAATCATTGTTCCGAGAAAATTATTAATAGTCAATGGAAAGTTTGTTTGTCTGGAGAGTGACGCCCAAATCTTGATTGGATATAGTTAGTCAAAACTATAGCGTTATAGTTATAGACAACCTCTAGGAAAAAAAAACAGGTAAATTTGATGAGGTTTTCAATTTTTATTTATCTGATTGAGACTCAAAAATCATTGTGCCGAGAAAATTATTAATAGTCAATGGGAAATTTCTCTGTGTGGAGAGTGACGCCCAAATCTTGATTGGATATAGTTAGTCAAAACTATAGCGTTATAGTTATAGACAACCTCTAGGAAAAAAAACCAGGTAAATTTGATTAGGTTTTCAATTTTTATTTATCTGATTGAGACTCAAAAATCATTGTGCCGAGAAAATTATTAATAGTCAATGGGAAATTTCTCTGTGTGGAGAGTGACGCCCAAATCTTGATTGGATATAGTTAGTCAAAACTATAGCGTTATAGTTATAGACAACCTCTAGGAAAAAAAACCAGGTAAATTTGATTAGGTTTTCAATTTTTATTTATCTGATTGAGAATTAAAAATCATTGTTCCGATTAGATTTTCAATTTTATATTTCTTTTGTTGAGAGTTTAAAGACGATCATACTGAGAAAATTATCTATAGTCAATAGGAAAATCCTGAGTTTAATGAGTTCAGAAAGTCACAGAAACTGGATTTACTATTTTCTTCATGATTTTTAGATATTGTTAAAAATTTAAGTCTAATAATCTGTAGGAATCTCAAAAAATATAAAATATTAAATATCGCAAATAATATATAAACCAATAAATCATAAATGACAACTACAAAATCTCTCCGCAAAAAATATCGTAAAATACCCATATTTGAAAGAATCATGGCACTTTTAGCCCTAGTAAATTTAACCCTAGTGCTATTCAATATGACCTATATCACTTTTAGAGATATCTATTTCGATCATATTCCCCGACTTACAAAAATATACGATCCCATAAAAGGAATTGAACCTAATAGAGACACAGAAAAATACTTAAATAACTTTGACAAACTCAAAGCCAAAATTCCTCAAGGTAGTAATTCTGTAGAAGTGAAAAAACAGTTAGCAGAATTACGAGAACTAAGTGTTGAAATGATCGATCAAAATCCTTTTGCAGTTGCCAATAAAAGTGGATCTTTAGAAAAAATTAAAAATCGGATTAGAGATCGAATTCCTAATCCCGAAGATTCAGCCAAAGAATCATTTAGAACCTTATGGAGCGAACAATATTTAACACAAAAAGGATTGATTAAAGAACTTAAATGGTTTGAAAAAGACATTCAACCATTAATTGCTAAAAATTATTATCGTGGTATTGGTGAAAGTGGAGGATTAACTGATTATTTTGGCATAATTGACCTACCATTTATAATTATATTTGGTTTAGAATTTTTAGGTAGAACATTTTTAATTAGTCGTCGTTATTCTAGTGTTAATTGGCTAGAAGCAATGCTATGGCGGTGGTACGATATTTTTCTACTATTACCATTTCTACAATTATTGCGGATAATTCCTGTGACAATTCGTCTCAATGATGCTCAAATTATTAACCTTGAAACAATCAGGGCACAAGCTAGTCGAGGTTTTCTTGCTGCTATTGCTCAAGAACTAACAGAAGTAGTAGTAATGCAAGTAATTAATCAGGTGCAAAAAGACGTTAAAAATGGTGAACTAGCCAAGCGAATATTTTCCTCTCAAGATCGAACTTATATCGATCTAAATAATATAAATGAAATCGAAGCGATCGGCGCTAGATTAGTACAAATAACTGTCTGTAAAGTAATACCTGAAATTCAATCAGATATAGAAGCTTTAATCCGTTACAACGTAGAAAAAATAGTTGCAGAATCACCTGCATTTCAGAGATTTCAGCAAATACCAGGAGTAGAAAACTTAGCCAATCAATTATCCGAAAGATTAGTCAAAGAATTATCCAATCTTGCTACTAAAGGACCCCAAAATACCTACGAAACAGTTAAAGCTGCAATGGCAGATGCAGAGGGAACAAAATTATCCGAACAGTTAGTTCAACGCTTCAGTAAAGTTCTAGGTGCAGAATTACAAGAGGAACACACTTTAGAAGAACTTCAATCCTTAGTATCAGCATTTCTTGAAGAAGTAAAGATTAACTATGTGATGCGGATGAGTGACGAAGATGTGGAGAAAATTTTAGAAGAAACCAGACAATTACAGCTTAAAGCTAATCAATCTTAAAACTATAACTTTAAAAGATAATCAAACATGACTAGGGAACAAAATAACCTTGCTTGTTGACAAAAAGTTGATAGTATAAATGTTTCAGTAGCTAAGTATAGTCTGGTGAATAAATCTAGAATCGATATATATCAAAAGTTTAAGTGCTCCTATAATCCTATGATTGAAAAAAGCGTAATAAAATGACTAAATCAATATCAATTTTTTGATATTTTCCCCAGTCAGGTGAAGGAAAAATTGAGAAAAATTAATAGTAAAACTATTGCAAGAGTTGCTATTACCCACCTCCTACCCTCACATAATTTTTTGATTAAGCCCTAATTAGAACTAATAAGTAGCATAGGCTAGTTATATTCTTAGGGGTTCAACAATTAATGGTGGTGGTCATAGTAATGGTAAAGGAAGCACCGGGAGTGGGGGGAGATGGGGAGATGGGGAGATGGGGAGATGGGGAGTGTGGGAGAAATTAAAAAATATGGCGTTGGTGAATAAATGTATGATATTCAAGGAGTCAGGAGTCAGAAGTCAGGAGTCAGGAGGTAGAAAGGAGTTTTTTCCGCAACTTTGGCTAGGTTCTAGGTATGATTTGCACTCTTAATTTTGGACTTAAAACTTACATTCTTGGCAATTTCATACCGTGTTTCAGCAACGCCAAAAATATATATCCTCACCATTACCATGCAGGACTACCCAATTAATAACTACCTCTTATTTTTAAAGAAGCGGTCAGCAATCAGCAATCAGTCGTATTATTTTAACGTACAAGAAGGGGATTTAAACCTATCCTAAAAAATTCTGCTTATAGAAGCAGGGAATTTTAACAATCGCTCAAAAAGCTGATAGCTAGTTAAGAATAGGATTGACTAAAAGGAATAAGGAATATAGTGAATTATTTTTTTCTCCTGAAAATGAGATATTTTAAACCTTAACGATCAATAATTAATAATTAATTATTTGGTAAATGGAGTAAACCCAAAGCAGTAAAACTCTTGCCTTAAGTATAATTTCAACTTAACTATTAAATTTTTTCAATTCTATCAAGCAAACAAGAGAACATTCTCTAAATAAAATTTGTATAATTTGTTGTCAATATCTCGAAATCAGACCCAAATTATCTTATTTTGTAAGGGAACGTTCTATGGGAATTCGGAGCTATGTTGCCTAAGAATGCAAATAACACAAATAAATGGTAAATTAAATAAGATGCTTTGGTCGCTGGGCTACGGTAATAGTCTGAGGAGTGACCATAAGACCAAAAAGAGATAAAATTTCAGAGGTAGTAGGCACTACCGCTTCGGAGAATGCGACATTCAATATATTAGTCGCGGGCGGGCAGTCCGAGAATTAAATGGACGTGGAGGCAAGCGTAACCCTCCCCTATCCCCTCCCAGGAGGGCAACTAAAGGAGTGGGGGCAGCAGCCAATTAAGCGTCAACCCACCGAGGAGAAAGCTCGGTAGTAATCTATATCCGTTATATGGCGGAGAGGATGTCAAAATTGTCAACGGGGAGTGGGTAAAGCCCACTTTTTTTGTTGCATTTGTCCCATGAGTCACCCATTAATACCACAAATTATCAAATTTGCTACCCCTATTGCTGAATCCCTGGGATTGGAATTAGTAGGAGCAGTATTTCATACCAACCAACATCCTCCAGTTCTACGATTAGACATTCGACACCCTCATCAAGACACAGGTTTAGATGACTGTGAACGAATGAGTCATGCCATAGAAGAACAACTAGATGCAGTAAATATAATTCCGGAACCATATCTATTAGAAATATCCAGTCCTGGTATTTCTAAGTTTTTGGATAATGACCGAGATTTCATTGCCTTTAAAGGCTTTCGTGTAACTATCAATACTTCCGAACCCTATAAAGGTAAAAATAACTGGACAGGACAACTTGTTCGTCGCGATCAAACAGCCGTTTACATTAACCAAAAGGGGCGACAAGCGAGTATTCCACGTTCTCTTATTAGTACCGTTGAATTACAAGAAGGAAGGTAGATAAAAATTAAAAAGAAGTCTATACTCAGCACTTATCAGATTTTCAGGGTTTGAAAGGAGATGTTTAACTTTGGAGTAACCATCCAACTTCTGTAACCCCAATGATTTTACTCAGGTTTTTTAAGGAGTTAGGCAAATAATATCTTGCTACACGCTGTTTGCAGAGCATGACCAAAAAAAACAAATAGTGGGACTTACACAAAATAGAACCAAAAAATAGGATCAAATATAGACTGGCAGAGGCTTTGACGTCAAAAAGGTATAAATCCTTAATCAGCAAGGGTTTTAGCCATTTTTAGGTCATCGACGTAATTCCTTTGTCTAGACTGACTTTGACCCATTTTTTCAACCAGAAAATGTCTAAGTACCAATAGCTGATTTAATTAAAGGAAAATAGAAAATGTAATAGGGGCAAATATTATGGTTTAGGTCTCTTGTTTGATAATTTGTAGGACTTACACATCCAGAATCAAAAATTAGGGTTTTACATCCTGTAAAGGAAGATCAAACTCCTAATAGTCTCCTGAAAATGGATCGGTCTTAACTAGATACAAGTCCAACACCAATAGTTCATATTTGTCCTTTTTCCTAGTTTTTTCTATCTCCAATATATAAGCTCTCAAAAAAACCAAAAAATACTGCACTTGAATATCTAAATTATTAATGCCCTGATTTCACGAAGATTTAAACCAATTCGCCTCAATAACTATAATTTATCAAAATTTGGAGGATAAAAAATTATGTCAATGGTTAGTTTGCCTGGACTTAGAGACTTGATCGAAAATATCAGTAAAGAACGCAATTTACCAAAACAAGCAGTTCAGACTGCTTTACGAGAAGCCTTATTAAAAGGATATGAACGCTACCGACGGACTCAACGTCTAGATGGAGTCCATTTCACAGATGATTACTTTGATAACTTTGAAATAGAGTTGGATATTGAAGAAGAAGGCTATCGAGTATTAGCTACTAAAACCATTGTTGAAGAAGTAACTAATCCAGATCACCATATAGCTCTACAAGAAGTTCTAGAAGTAGCTTCAGAAGCACAGTTAAATGACACAGTATTCTTGGACGTAACACCTGATAAAAATGAATTTGGTCGTATGGCTGCTATCCAAACAAAACAAGTATTAGCTCAAAAGCTACGGGATCAGCAACGAAAGATGATTCAAGAAGAATTTCAAGATTTAGAAGGAGAAGTTCTTCAAGCCAGAGTTTTGAGATTTGA
Source organism: Okeania sp. SIO2F4 (assembly GCF_010672385.1). Classification (GTDB taxonomy): domain Bacteria; phylum Cyanobacteriota; class Cyanobacteriia; order Cyanobacteriales; family Microcoleaceae; genus Trichodesmium. Next base: position 15,596 of record NZ_JAAHGT010000060.1, on the reverse strand, counting down.
AAGACAGTCAGTTATCTTAGCTGTAAGTAGTGGCTTTGGTAGACCAGAAGTAGAAGCTGAACTACCTAAACGAGAACAACTGCCTAACGACAACTACCGTGCTAATGCTACTTTCAAAGTCTATCTGAAGCGGGTCTGTGAAGGCTCAACTCGTGGACCTCAGTTACTTGTGTCCAGAGCTGATGCTGGTTTAGTGGTTTATTTATTTGAAAATGAAGTCCCAGAAATTGAAGACGAAATAGTGAGAATTGTCGCAGTTGCCAGAGAGGCCAATCCGCCATCCCGACACGTTGGGCCAAGGACTAAAATAGCAGTTGATACTCTAGAAAGGGATGTAGATCCTGTAGGAGCTTGCATTGGTGCAAGGGGATCGAGAATTCAGGTAGTGGTGAATGAATTGAGGGGTGAAAAAATAGATGTAATTCGCTGGTCTCCAGACCCTTCTATATATATCGCCAATTCTCTTAGTCCAGCTAGAGTAGATGAAGTTCGTTTGATCGATCCAGAGGAAAGGAGGTCTCATATTTTGGTGTCTGAAGACCAACTTAGTTTGGCGATCGGTAAGGAAGGACAAAATGTGCGTCTCGCTGCTCGCTTGACAGGGTGGAAAATTGATATTAAGGACACTGGTAAATATGACCATGCTGAAGAAGATAGCAAAGTTGCCGCTGAAGTTTCTCATCGTCAAGCATTAGCTGAACAAGAAGAAAATGGAACTGAGGAACCAGAATTAGAAGTAATAGAAAATACTTTTGACGAAAATTTTGACGAACCAGATGATTCTTTAGAGGTTGATGAAAGTGAAACTGAATATCCTGTGGAATTGACTTAGGTATAACGGTAATAATTTTGGGGTTCAAGCTCATTAGTTAAATTCATAATTAATCTAATTAATTCAATCTCCTCACATTTGATGAAATAATTAAGATTTATTACTCAGAGAAGATTTTGTGAATTCAGAACAAATTTACTATCTAATAGCACCTTCTCTGGGTATTAATTTGTAGAATTATATTTTGACAAAAATGCTAATATTCCCTAGACTTAATTTTGAATAAATAAAGTAGATTAAGATTTATACTTTTGAGAATCCTGGCTTGAAAACTGAATCATCAATAATCATAAAAATCATGGATTGAAGTAAAGATTAATTATAGAGAGTATCCATGAAAATATTGGTTTATATTGACTGATTGTTCTCAAACAAATTTAAAGAATAGACTAAAAAAATCACTAAAAAAACAGATCAAAAATGAAACAAAATTACCGTCGGTGTGTTAGTTGTAAAAAACTGGCTCCTAAAGAAGAATTTTGGCGAGTTGTTCGGATCAAACAATCTGATACTATTAGATTAGACGAGGGAGAAGGTCGTTCAGCTTACATTTGTCCACAAGTGGAATGTTTGAAAATTGCCGATAAAAAAAATAAGTTAGGCCGTTCACTTAAAGCTTATGTACCAACAGAAATATACCAATCACTATGGCAAAGATTGGAAAACTCATCATCCAAAGCTACCGAAAGTCACTACTGATAATACTTAAAATAATTTCACCAAACAAATTAAAAACCATTATTAATTTGTATATTCTCTAGCAGTTAAACATTTAGGATCTAATTTAGTCTAATCTGATATAGAACTATAGATAACTAGGAGAGTATTGAGACAAGCAAAAAATGACAAAGACTGTTACCATAAAAGTTGCCACAGTAAAATACTTCTAAAAAAGCAACTACCCTCAAAACCAACATTGATAGTAAGCCACATTAAAATTCAATCATATTTCCAGAATTAATGCTATTATGGAAATAATAATTGAGAATATTGAGAAATTTTTAGATGTTTGATTGCTTATAACTATATTACTAGGTATAAATAGGTATAGAGCTATCAAAGCAGTTATAACAGTTATAAATGCAACTCTGATTGGAACGAAGAGTTAAAATATTGCTCAATGGTTAGGATTTTTATGTCCTGTCTATTCTTAGAGCAGGTAAAGCCTACAGAAATCTATATCTGTAAAATGGTGTAATGGCGATCGATGATTTGAGGATTTAAATAGAACAGATAGGGAAATTCCCTTTTCCTCAACTTATGAGAAGTTTAAACAAGTAGATTTATCCTCTGTTTAAGCAACCTCAGCTAAGTAAGGCTGACCTGTTTTATGTTGCCTGAAGCATAATACCTGTGAGTTTAGTCCAGTAAATAAATGACTAGACAGTGCAAAGTTCTTGGAATAACTATTGCTATCTAAGGCTTTCAGGGGTCTTAAGGTGAGAAACTTTCCATTCAGAACTTTAGGTGCTATAAGCCTTTTCCAGTAATACTTTCAGTCAGATAAGCAAATCGTTTTTTAGCAGAACTTTGTACTCTCCAGTAAATGAATGTCAAATCTAAATAGATTTAGATATAATAGTATATCAGTGATATTTATAAAATCAGACCATTAACTTAAGTATCAGAGATATTATAGGTATAAAAATCAACAATCTAAAAGGAAAAAACATAAACTGGCCTGAAGTATAACTAAATGTATTATCTTCAACTTAAACTATTAAGAGCTAAGAGCTGATTCATTAACTGAGCTGTTTGCGAAACATTCTGCAGGAAAACTGTTATTTAACCTAGGTCTGGTCGAACTTAGTTGAGCCCGATCCATAAATCATAAAACCTAAGTATAGAAAGGAGTTAAGTCTCTTAAGATTTAGTCGCTCAATCAGCTCTAAAGTAAAGATATATAGTTACCAAACTTCTAGAATCATTAGTCTGAAATACTAACTTCTACATCTGAAATATAGTTTTGATTATAAAAAATATCATATATTAAATTACCAAGCAATTACTCCCAAGTTCGGAAACTGCTAAGGTGAAAACTAAAAAAAACCTTTTCAGCCACAAAACTGAACATAAAGCTAGTATGATTGTAGTGTAGTCCTTAAATCAACATTATGACAATGTAAAAATAGATATCTTATAAGAGAGGGTAGAGTGGATGAACAATGGAAAAGTAAGAATTTACGAATTATCAAAGGAATTGAATTTGGATAACAAAGATATATTAGCAGTTTGTCAAAGGCTCAACATATCAGTGAAGAGTCATAGTAGCACTATTACAGAATCAGAAGCAGAACTAATTCGCACCACGGCAGAAAACTTACCCCACTCTCCCAGTAAGTCTGCCACTCCAGAAAAAATTAACTCTCACTCATCAGATTCAGCTTCAAATTATAACGAACAGAAAAAACAGCAGATACTAGAAATACGCAAACCTAAACCATTATTAGAAAAATCTCAACAAAAAAATTACAGCAAAATAGATAATAATTTAGTGGCAACTCCTCCAAATCCTTCAGTATTAGATAACCAACTTGAACCAGTCAGTAGACCAAAGCCAAATTCTCCCCTCAAGTCAGAGGTAGTAAAAGATAAATCTGGATTAGAAGTAGGCAATAATTCTCTGGTACAACATCCGAATAAACCATTAAACAAAGACCATACTGCCGATCAAAAAGATACTACTGAAAAGCCAACATCAGAAGTACCAAAGCTAGTAGCTCCACCGGCAAGGCCAGCTCCTCCTAGCTTAAATCGAAATCCACGAAATACTAACATTAGTAAGCCCAATCAAAAAAACAAAAAACCAAAGCAAGAAGATAAAAAAAGAAAAGATAAAGAAGAAAAACCTGCTGAAAAACAGCCATTTTTATCTAAAAAAGATAAGAAAGATACTCCCAATAGAGATAGAGAAAGTGTCAAAAAATCTCCTCCAGTCCCTGAAACTTCCCCTCAATCAAAGCCAAAACATCGAGAGAAGCCTACAGTTAAACTAAAACAAGTTCAAGAAAAGAAACCTCAACTTGCACCAAAGCCGAAACTAACAACATCTGTTACAGAAGAACCAACAGATATTGTTTTAGATGTGGAAGAAAAAGAGCAAGAAGATAATGTCATAGAAACAGTAAATTATGATTTAGAAAAACCAAGACGAAAAGCAATAGCTCCAAATAAGCCGACTCTAGCAAAACCGAAGAAAGGTTCAAAGTGGGAAGAAGAAGAAGAAGAAGATCCCAGCGAAATTGTTCAGAAAAATGCTAAATCTACTGCTAAGACCAAACGTCTCCGTCCAAAACCTGTCCTAGAAGATGAAGATGAAGAATTAGCAGAACTTTTGAATAAGCCTGCACCAGTAACAATGAGTTTATCTTTAGCTCGTCCGGCAAAACCAAAAAGTTTTGCCGAAAAAAATAAGCCCCAGTCTGGTAGCAATAATTTCAACAACATTAAAAAGAAATCTAGTCAATCCCGTGAATCTGTCAAGTCTGAAAGTAGCGAACAAACTCAACCTGCTGAACTAAAACCTGTAGAAAAGTTAGTCATTAGTGCTTCCATGACAGTTCAGGAATTAGCATTAGCTTTAGCAGTGCCAGAAACAGAGATTATTAGAAGACTGTTTATGAAAGGTATAGCAGTCAATATTACTGAAAGCTTAGATATTCCTACCATAGAAATGGTAGTAGAAGAGGAAGGAATACCGATAGAAATTCCACAAGAGCAATCAGCAGCTAAGAAAACGGAAATGCTCGAAGATGCTGACTTGGAACTTCTTCAACGTCGTCCTCCAGTTGTAACAATTATGGGACACGTCGATCATGGAAAAACCAGTCTCCTAGACTCTATTCGTACAACTAAAGTAGCAGCAGGGGAAGCAGGTGGTATTACTCAACATATAGGAGCTTACCATGTTGATGTGGAACATGAAGGCAAAATGCAGCAAGTAGTATTCTTAGATACTCCTGGTCACGAAGCTTTTACGGCAATGCGAGCTAGGGGGGCAAGAGTTACGGATGTTGCTATTTTGGTTGTCGCCGCAGATGATGGGGTACAACCACAAACTATAGAAGCTATCAGCCATGCTAAAGCAGCAGAAGTACCACTGATAGTAGCTATTAACAAAATTGATAAGGAAGAGGCTAACCCAGACCGCGTTAAACAGGAATTGATGGAACATGGTCTCGTACCTGAAGAGTGGGGTGGAGATGCAATTATGGTTCCAGTTAGTGCTATCCAGAAACAAAATTTGGATACTTTGCTGGAAATGATTTTGCTGGTGTCAGAAGTAGAAGACTTACAAGCTAATCCAGAACGTTTGGCCAAAGGTACGGTTATTGAAGCTAATTTAGATAAAGCAAGAGGTCCAGTAGCTACTTTGTTAGTACAAAATGGAACTTTAAAAGTAGGAGATATTGTAGTTGCTGGTTCAGTCTATGGAAAAGTACGGGCCATGATAGATGACCAAGGTCATCGAGTAGACAAAGCTAGTCCATCCTTTGCTGTAGAAGTTCTTGGTCTTAGAGATGTCCCTCAAGCTGGTGATGAGTTTGAAGTATTTGAGAATGAAAAAGAAGCTTCAGCTATTACAACGGAAAGAGCAGAAGCGAAAAGAGAATCGCGGATTATGGGTGGCGGAACCACTTTGGGTACTTTTTCAGCTCGTGCTCAGGAGGGAGAACTCAAGGAACTTAACTTGATATTAAAAGCGGATGTTCAAGGTTCAATAGAGGCTATTGTTGCAGCTCTACGACAGCTACCTCAAAAGGAAGTTCAACTAAGGTTACTACTATCCGGAGCTGGAGAAGTTACAGAAACAGATATTGATTTAGCAGCAGCTAGTGAAGCGGTGATTATTGGCTTCAATACGACCATGGCATCAGGATCGCGTCCGGCTGCAGATGCTGCTGGAGTAGATGTCAGAGAATACGATGTTATTTACAAACTCTTGGATGATATTCAAGGGGCAATGGAAGGTCTGTTAGATCCTGAGCTAGTAGAAGAGCCATTAGGTGAAGTAGAAGTCCGTGCTGTGTTTGCAATTAACCGTGGTGCTGTTGCAGGTTGCTATGTACTTTCTGGTAAAGTTGTCCGTAATTGTAAAGTGCGAGTACGTCGCAATGGAGAAGTTATACATGAAGGTATATTAGACTCCCTCAGACGTATGAAGGATGATGTGAAAGAAGTAAATGCAGGTTATGAATGTGGTATTAGTTTCGACCGCTTTAATGATTGGAGTGAAGGTGATATAATTGAAGGTTACCAAATGGTAACTAAGCGTCGGAAACTATCTACCTAAAGTAGTTAGCATCAACTTGGATTTAACGTTATCTAAATAAATACACACAATTTAGATAACGTTAAATTAGTATTTATAATCATATTTCAAGTATTCTAGACCAAAATTACCTCTAAGAGTGGTAAGTAGGAGATAATTTCTGGAAGTTCCTTACCATTATGCTTTATTTGGATCGACCAGAGGGGAGTAATACCAGCCTTTATAAATGTTGGCTACAAATAAGTTATTATTGCTAGAAGTTAAAATTTACCTGACATTGAGTGAGTCAGGTTAGAGGAATATCTTAAATACCATATTCTACAGGTCAAATTGTAACATTAAAAGTAGTATAAAAATCTGTGGCTTAGTAAGTATTTATACTGTATAAATCATCTTCATTGATCTTTCTCTTTTGTCAAATTCTCAGGAAAATATTAAGCATAAATGCTTACTTAATTGTTTACTTATTAAGTTACCACTATGATTTTCTCCTGAATTCTGACTCCTGACTCCTGACTCCTGACTCCTTGTTTGATAATTCATCTTGAAGTGCGGAATGTAGGTTAAATAGCATTTCTTAAAGTAAGGAGTGATATTAAATCTGGTAGTATCGTTACAATTGATGCCTCCTAGGTGCTTGGTCACCAAACCCTACCCAACTTAGAGTTTTTGCTAATACTGATGGTAGCATCTTATTCTCCGAAAATAAGTAGATTTGATATGATATTTATTCTACTAAAAATCATGCCTCAAATCTTTCAAGCCTTCTAAATTATTTCTAATATTCTTTTTTCGATGGTGGTGCATAGTAATGGTATAGGAAGTGTGAGGGGTGTGGGAAGTGTGGGGAGTGTGGGGAGTGTGGGGAGTGTGGGAAGTGTGGGAAAAAAATGTATATTTTCACCATTACTATGCAGCACAACCCTTTTTTCAAATTGATTTTTTTTGAGTAAATATTGAATCTAAAAGTCAAGATTTGATGACATATATAATCTGATAGGAATGTCTGATTTATGGCTAGTGAGTTATCTTTAAAGAAGAAGAAGCTGAAATATCAGCAATTTTAGCACTAAAAGTGTGTCCTTTATTCATTAGGTAAATTTTATGAGTAATCTTAATGCTAATTCTTGGAAAAATAACTCAGCCAAAGCAATTACAAAAAATGAGGCAGAACCTCGAATTTGGGATAGTTTGAAGCAAGCGATCGCTTTAACTTCAGGATTTCAGAGATGGCAATTAGAACGTAAAGTTAATAGTAACGATCGGCACAATATACCTTTAGATAGACAAGTTAGTTTATATTTACGAGAAACTCTCGAAACACTAGCTTACTAAAAAAAGTAAGCTATGTTACATTTTTCTAGATTAGTTTTTTGATTTTGCGAGAATCATTAAAACATTAGTAAATCAAAAAATGCCTAGTTCTACAAATATAGAACTAGGCATTTTGCTTTTAAAAACAGACTTTTTATATTTAGGGTTTTTATATTAGTTAACCCCAATGAAAGTTTAAGGTCTTTATATTAGCTGACCTCAATTGATTTATATATACTATTTGACAATAACTTGACAGGGATCGGTAATTTCGTAATATTTTCTTTATTTTCTTATATTTTTATGGCCAAATATATATCATTGTGACAAAATGTAAACTTTTATGACTTGAAGTACAAGGGGCGACAATTGGACTTATCATTCCTGAATTTCATGTGGCACAGGGTTTCATTGGTCAGAAGTCAGAAGTCAGAAATAATCCCTGACTGAGTTTGAGCATTTATAAATGTCCGCGCCCTATTTGCGTAGTGCTATACTAAAAACCCGAGTCTGTTACTCCAAACGAAACAGCCAAATCATCAAGGCCATAACTCCTACTTGTAAAGCAAAATTAGGAAAAGTAGAGCCTATATTTTGGCCGGCGATAATTTTTGCTAAATAAATAAAAGCTCCTATAAAACCAGAAGCTCCGAAAGCCACGTAGATAAATTTTCGTAATCCTCGATAAGGAGCATCTAATTCAGCTTTAAGGCGAGCATATTTTTCTGGATCAAGTTTAGTTTTAGGATGAGAATTGTTCGAGTTTGAAGTTGGCATAGTGTTCAGAAACAGACTTAATCAGTATTGTTAATTGTTAATAGTATTAATCAGAGAGAACAATCTTTATACTTTATATAAGATATATAACTTTATTTTGTAGAAAGCTAATGGTATTCAGCATTCAGGTTTATCCTTACTTTACCTCACCGAAAAAGTGAGTCTGAAGCCTCCCCCTTATAGGTGGACTTTAATTCTGGATTAGGTAAGCTATCAATTAACTCTTCAACAACTTGAGTCATACTTTTTTCATATATTTAAAGGATATAAGCTGATCTAATCTAATCTTTTACTTGATAGTCTAATTTTTAATGTTTTATCTTTAATATATACCCCCAATGTGCGAATAAATATATTCTAATATAAATATTATTGATAAGGATAATAATTAAAGCAAGATATAAGTTTAGATGTTATCCAAATGCTTTGCCAAAAATTAAAATAGCCTTAGTGTTTGGATGTATACGAGTAGTTTGGAATGATAGTTTAGCATTCTGTAATGAACAATTTAAAACTGGTAGGAAAAAAACAGCAATAGTTAATTACAAAAACTATTTATAACCCAAGCATATAAATTTAGGTATTAGTAAATTTGCAACTTTGTCTTCTGGAAAAAAGATTGATGCTCCTAAGCCACTTCACAAAAATATCAAAAAGCTAGGTAAATTTGAATGTAAACTATCCATTCATTAATGGATAATGGATAATTACCTCTCCCTAAAAGGAAGAGGATTGACACGGTAGGGAAAATTTTTTCTTCTCTTGGTCGATTGGATATGGCATTTCGCTGCGCGACATGAAAAGCGTTTCGCTTTCCTACGGAATAATTGCGCAAACGCGACATGAAACGTGGCTCTGTAAGAGTGGGAGACCTCGCCATCCCATCCTAAGGTCATGCTCCGCATTCATGTCGGCGACAGCCGAAACGACCGCTTGTTTCTCCTTTAAAGGAGAGGCTTTAAACCTTAATTATTTGGTAAAGAAATTGGTAGTCAACCTCGATAAAAGGCTAGACTGAGGGCTGCTAAACTCTATGCTAGAATCAAAGATATTCCTACAGATTTCTTGTATAAATTGTCAACCAGAATAACTAAAAATTCTCAAACAATTGTTTGAGAATTTTTGAATGTTTCTAGCATGGTAAGAAACCGTAAATTATCAAGAGCAATATCAGATTTAGGTTGGAGAACATTTAGAATATTCCTGGAAGGAAAATTCTAAAAATATGGTCGCGAGTTTAGAACTATTGATAGGTAAAAACCTACTTCTCAAAAGTGTAGCTGTTGTGGATTCAAAGCAGGTAGAAAAGAACTAAATGTCAGAGGAACTTGATTAAATTGTGCTACATTCCATGGCTGTAAATATTCTAAATATAACTCAACCGATAACCAAGGTTGAGGCTACAACTGAAGTAATTGAATAATCCTGTACAACTTTTTCTTTTAAATCCGCCTTAAGTCATTTGAACAGCTTCGATTGTTTGATTGATAGATAGGAATCTCCTCACCTTTAGACATGAGAAGATGTTAACTTTGTAGCAACAACAAAATTGTCTGAAACGAACCAACAACAATACCTAAAACTCCACCCAAATTAACAATAGCTTGCAATTCATTTTTAACAATAACATTAACAGCAACTTCCAATTCTTCAGCAGAAGTACCTTTAATCCTGTCAATAATCACTTGATCGATATCTAAAATAGGAATTGCCATAGCAACAATATTTTCTAAATCTTGCTCCAAATAACGCTCTAAAATCAAAGCTAATTCTTGACTAACTAACTCTAGAGAACTATTCATTATTGATGATGCTTGTAAACGATTAATAATTAAATCTGCAATATGCTCCCAATCAACAGATAAACTTACAGCCTGAATTAAATCAGCACCACGTTCTTGTAGATACAAACGAACACTATCCCGCATTGTATTTCTTAACTGACGTACTGTAGAAACAGGTAAATTTTGCATCGAAAGATTGTGTAACCATTCCTGAATTCTTTCTTTGACACCCAATGCAGTAATTAATTCCTTTAAGCGTTGATTAGTTAGCTCTCTCTCATCCAAACAAAAAGTCCTCAACCTAGTTAGAGTATTACGCAGCCCGAACAAATTAGCTACTACCCAATAAGTACCACTAGTTTTTTCACGAAAACCTTCATCAATAATGGAAATATTTTGATCTGTGAGAAAATCAATTAAAGTCTGTCTCAATACATCTGGTGGCAGAACAACTTTAAGCAGCCAATCTGATAGTTGAGCTGCCTGCATTTCTGTTAGTTGAAACTCTAGCAAAATCTGGTCAAAAATTTGGTTGAGTTGAGCTTCTAAAAAATCTTCTCTCTTCGCCCAAACTTTAAGAAGTCGTGGCAAAGATTGACCTAATAGATCGCGCAGAATATTTGCCAGAATTTTAGTACTTCTCGTATTTGTATCAAGCTTCAATTGTTCTAAAGACATTCGCAGCAGCCAAAGAATAGCTGCTTCCATCCGTTCAGTTTGTAATAAACGACGTGCTAAATTTTGCAACTCTGAAGGAGTTAACAAAGAACCCATTATAGTATCAGCAACTCGTTTTGCTAAACGTTCTTGGTTAGCAGGAATTAATCCAGGAGTAAAGGGTAGCTTTCGCCTAAAAAAATAATAAGGACGATAAGGACGAAATAACATTTTTATGGCTATATCATTAGTGAAATAGCCAATAATTCCACCTGCAATTGGTGGTACAAAATAAATCCAGATATTAGACAATTTTGATTACCTAAAAGCAAAGTTGAAAGCCGCCTATGGGTGAGCGGAAATGAAAATAAGGGAGCCATTTAGGCTTGACAGTTTGAGCTGGACTGTGCTAAGTTTGCGTAAAGCAAAATATAATTAAGGTGTTAGTTTAATTATTTTGCAACTGTGACGAGTAAATATCCTTTCATTAATTGATAATTGATAATGGATAATTGATAATTACCTCTGGTTAAAACCGAGAGGATTGAAGATTGGGAAATATCCTAGCACTTTTTTTCCCCTATCCAAGGGGAGGCTTTAAACCACAATTATTTAATTAACAATTAATAATTAATAATTCGGTAAGTAATAAAGAATGGTCTAAATAAATAATAGTATATTTCATTGTGACTACACCACTGGAAATAATCTTAGGTTAAACAGGCAATTATAGCCTTGACTTAGCTAAAATTACTCTAAAAAAATGTACATCCAAAAATAAGCATAATGTATGTGGTGTTAATCATAAATAGATTAAAGCTTTTAGAGTTAGATTGAGCTACTGAAACTGGAGTTATGTGTCAACTGATAGCCAGTAGATTGAGAATGAGATAGTTTTAACCAGTTTATAGTCCAAATACTCAGAATACCCGTGACTTTAGTCCCGTGAATATTCAACTCAGATTATCTGCCTTTAGAAAAATAATACGTCAACTACTATAGTAATAATTTATCTATCAGCATTTCAACCAACACAAAAATATTTTTTGATGTTCTAGCCTTTGCTTTCTTGGCTACAATTACTAAAAAAATTATTTCGTAATTACTAACATTCCCATCATTCCCCCAAAAATAGGGTAATGTTTGCAATTGACAAATCCGGCTTGATGTGCTAACTCAACTTGTTCTAATCCTGTGGGAAATTTGGTCAGACTAGGACCAATATAAGCGTATTCCTTAGTCAATCCAGAATTACGAGCCATTGGAACTACAACCGTATCCAGATACCACTTTTGAAACCCTAGTACAGCCGGACTACTGGGACGATGCATATCTAGAATTGCTGCTTTAGCATTAGGCTTGAGGACTCGATATAACTCTTGCAAACAATGGAGAATATCTGAGACATTACGCAGACCATATCCTATGGTAGCACAATCGAAATAATTATCAGTAAAAGGCATATTTAAAGCATCTGCCTCAACCCAATGAATAGGACTAATCTTACCCAATAAAGGAGGTTGGCGATTACGAGCGATCGCCAACTGCTCTACAGAAAAATCGACCCCAAAAACCTGACCCGTACTTCCAACACACTTGGCCAGCAGAAAAGCCAGGTCGCCACTACCACAACATAAATCTAGACAAGTAGAGCCATAATTAGGCTCGCTCCACATTACAGCCATTTGCTTCCAGATTTTATGTATTCCCAGACTTAATAAATCATTCAATTGGTCATAAACTGGGGCGATCTTGTTAAATATGGCCTTAACTTCTGTGGAATCATCAATCATAGAATTAAGTCAAAATTTTGAGTTTCAAACTATTCAAAGCTATTCAAAGTCAATGCTAGTAATTGAGCTGAGATATTAATTGTACTCAATTCTTCTGGCCGTAGTGTACTGGGTTTTTGCCATTGCAGTGACATCAAGGCCAGAAGTTTTTGGCGATAGGAAATTGGAATGACAATATGAGCCTCTATTTCTGAAGTCTGATAATGTACAACATCAGAAAGCTTAGTATCTTGTGAAACATTCATCACAGATTGTACATTCTGTGAAGCGATCGCTTCCATAGCCAGAGGGTCATCAGCCAACCAGTTATCAATTTTACCAAGCTTACTATTTAATCCTTGAATTGAGCCTAAACTATTATCCTCAACTAATTGTAAAATACACAGGTCTGTAGAAAAAGTTTCACTATAGATAGATGCAATTTCTGCCAAAGTTTCTTCAATGCTCCCAGACTTCTGAGAAACATGGACAACCCTGTTCAACAAATCCAATTGAGTTTGAGACTTTTCTAGATATTCACTACGTTGATTCAAAACTTCATAAGTCTGTGCAGCCTTTTCTACAACTCCCTTTAGTTCTTTTGGGTCCCAAGGCTTAGTAATATACCTATATACCTGTCCAGAATTTATCGCCTCTACCAAATCTTCAATATCAGTAAATCCGGTGAGAATAATTCTGACTGTATTAGGAAACTGGGGCAAAGTTTTACTTAAAAACTCTGTACCCTTCATTTCTGGCATCCGTTGATCGGATATAATAACAGCCACCTCTCCCTCTAAGGCCAAAATTTCCAATGCCTTAATCCCACTTTCAGCTTTGAGAACACTAAAATCTCGTCGAAAGGTGCGGTAGAGTAAGTCCAAATTATCTGGTTCATCATCTACTACCAGCATTTTAGGTTTCTTTTTTCTGGTTAGGCTCATCAGTTGACTTCTAATGCTATCTAACTCTTGAGGAATTGCTTCCATTCAAACAAACCCCTTCAATTGTATTTCTAAAGTAGCATAATAGTAATAGTATTTATCAATTATAAAGAAATATCTAGTTTTGAATAATTATATAGCTATCAACTGTTACTTTACTACTTTATGAGGCTAATTGTTGATTAAGCCCAGAACATCTATAGGCCATAGCAATATATGATAGATATATACTATAGCATAGTGAGACTACTAGATAAATCCAGATAAATCCCGCGAATCATTAAAAATCAGCAGGGTTAAAAGCGCCTAGCTCTAATCTGCCACTCAAACTTTGGTAGCATGGTCATTTCAGTTATCAGTTAACAGTACCTCGTACTTCAGTAGGAGGCTTGAAATACTGAATTTTCTTTTCTCTTGATCGATTGGATATGGCATTTAGCTAACGCACAACGCACGTTAACGCGGAGCGACTTGAATTGCCGAGTGGCTCTGCATTCAGAGAAAAACCTCGCCATCCCATCCTACTCCAAACTCCGCTTTTAATGTCGGCGATAGCTGTTAACGTAGTTGTGCGCTAGCTAAACGACCACTTTTTATCCCCTTTAAAGGGGATACTTGAGACCTGATTTTCTGGTCAAAAGTATATTCTATTTATTTGCAAACAAAAAAAGGTGCGCTCTAAATTATGACTGCAACACCAGAAAATTCCCCTAATCAGCAACAACAATCAACATATCCAGTAGATGCAGAAAACTTAATTGGTTTGCTGCGTCGCAAAGAAGGTAATTGGGTAGAGTGGGGAAATGCTTGTGCTGCTCTACAAAAAGCTGGATATACTTCTCAGCAAATATTTGAGGAAACAGGATTTGAACCGGTACAGCAAAATCAGGTAATAGTCGGGTCTCAAGTATATACAAGTCTTGTCAATGCCAACATTAAGGAAAATATGTCCTCAAGCAGAACAGATGTTCTATCACGCTTCCAGAGAACCGGTAGTGATATCCTTTACGAATTGAGAATTTTAACTCAGGAACAAAGAATCATTGCAACTGAGTTTATAGTTGCTCACAATCTTGATGTCGATGATGCTAAAGATTTAGCAAAAGCAATCAAAGATTTTGCTCGGATGAAAACAATACCAGAAGGATTTTCTGATTCCCCTGGAGATATAGTAGCTTATCAATGTTGGAAACAAGCAAGGCAACAAAACGACCTACAAAACAGGTCTCGTCTGATTGCAAAAGGTCTTAAATTAGCAGATTCTCAAACATCTAGAAAACAGCTTGAACAACTATTAACTGATTTTACTGTTGTTTCCCAAAGACCAGCTCCCCGTTTACCAGTTTATCGACTGGAGCAAGAAGAAGAGTTACCTCGTATTTTACCTGTTGTGGGAAAATTACCTTTGAACACAGAAGACTTGAAAGCAGTACCTATTGTCGAGGAAGTAGAACCATTTAGAATAGTCAAATTTTCTGGTGGAGCGGGTGCTTGGGTAGCGATACCGGGATGGCGAGTTGTCATGCAAGCAGAAGATCCAGTAGCGATAGTTGAAAATAGCGATCGCTTACCTAATCCTATACCCGGTGCTACTGAAGAAGTTTTATTAATTATAGATAGAAGTCAACGTCAATGGCATGAAGATGGATATTTTATTGTAGACCAAGACGGTAAAGTAGTAATGCAGTGGTTTGATGAGGAGCCTAATATACCCTTACTTGGAAGAGCTTTGCTAGTATTAAGACCTAAAAAGATTCTGGATGGAGAACTTATTAAAGACTTGTGGCAAGTTGAAGAATAGTCATCTTGAGAAAAGATAGAGTACGGAGTAGGGGGAAAGAGGAGAAGTCAGGAATCGTAGGGGCGATTCGCGAATTGCCCCTACAGGAGTCAGGAGGAGAGAAAATCATAAAGATTTAGTGGAGTTGCACATTAAAGAATGATAATAGATTTTTAAGTGTACATATATTG
This sequence comes from Okeania sp. SIO2F4, assembly GCF_010672385.1. Lineage (GTDB taxonomy): Bacteria > Cyanobacteriota > Cyanobacteriia > Cyanobacteriales > Microcoleaceae > Trichodesmium. The sequence continues at coordinate 273 of NZ_JAAHGT010000060.1, read as the reverse complement.
AGGAAATAGTTATCCAAAAATATCTACTTTCAGATTCCATCATAACTAAATTGTGCAACGCCGATTTAGTAGTTATGAAGATAGGAGATTTTTTTTATGTCCAATTCCCCCGGATTTCATATGATATCATGTCCGCTGGGGCGCGTTTGTGTAAACCCAAGGGTGAATATCTACAGGAAATTTAAGTTTTTTTTATTGCCCTTAAGTATTCTTGCCAGTTAAGTGTTCCCTGTTCCCTACCTTTGCTATACAATACCGATGCTACCGGACATG
>NZ_JAAHGT010000006.1 GCF_010672385.1 Okeania sp. SIO2F4 | reverse complement strand
TCTCTTGCAGAGGAGCTTCGCTAACGCTAACAGGCCGGAGAGGATGTCAAAATAGACAACCATTACAATGCACCACCACCCAATAACTAATTATCAGGATTTGATATTACAGATTACTTTTAACTTTTGACTTTTGACTTTTAACTTTCCTGACTCCTCCTGGAATTAATTCTTTAACTAACTGCCAAAAATATATTATTGGTGGAATTTGCATTCTATCGCTAGTTGTCACTACTACCACCTCACGACTCCAAACAGAATCTTTGATTGAAGATACCTTAGAATTTCCAGGAGTTATACCTATTTTTCTAATAGCTAGAGTGGAGTCAAGTCTGGCATCTATTAAAGCTGAACTGGGCAGTAGAGCAATTAAATTTCCTTGTCGTACTACTCCTCGGAAAGCATCGAGGGTATTTAACTCTAATACTGCATTGAGTTTTGCTCCTAGTCGCTCAAATTGTTCTTTGACTAATCTCTGCATTCCATACCCATCTTTGAAGACAACTTGAGGGTAGCGAATAAGTTCCGCCCAGGGTATTTGTTCGTATTGAGTGAGGGGATGGTTTGCTGCCATTAATACTTCTATAGGTTCGGTGTAGAGAACATCCATTACCATTTCTGGACTGGTAGTGAATAAGCGGTTATTCATAACTATGGCAATATCTACTAAACCGTCTTTGAGAACTTTCAGGGTCCGATCGCTTCCTAGAGCAGTTACCCGTAATTTTACTTTTGGATAGTGGCGACAAAATTTTTCCAAGACAGGAGGGAGGTAGGCAGCACAGACGGAGTGAATAGCTGCGACACATAATTCTTGCTGTTTTCCGGCTAGCATTTCGGCTATTTCTTGGGTGGCATTTTCCCAAGCTTGGCAAATTTTCCGAGCATAAGGCCACAAATGTTCTCCTGCTAGGGTTAGTTTAGCTTGGTTGCTACGGTGAAATAGGGTAGCACCGACTTCTGTTTCTAAGGCTTGTATTTGCCGACTGACTGTTGATTGGGTGACGTTACATTTTAGTGCTGCTTGTTGAAAGCTACCCGTTTCTGCAACCCATAGAAAGGCTTGCAACTGCTCTAGGCGCATGGAGTTTTGATGATGTTTTTTTAGTGATTTAGAAATATAGCAGATTGGCTGTTTTGATTTGGTAGATTATGATACAGGTTTTTTATAAGTCAAGGAAAAAATAGTAGTATAATGATACTACACTCTAGTTCTTTAGCACAATAAAATAAGGAGCAATTATTTAAAAAAAACAGATATCGGATATGAGATAAGCTATAGCAATCTGATCTTAATTGTCAGATATTGTCAACTTTTAGGCAACAGCTCCAGAAGGGAACAGGCAACAGAGAAACAGGAAAAAACTGTATCAATATGGGTCATAACTACTATATTTTCGACTTAACAGGAGCAGTAAATTTCTCACATCTGATTCCTGATTGTTATATGTTTAAGTGACATTAATTATGCTAAACAGGTAAAATTTTAGGCGTTGCTGAACCAAGGGATGAATATTTGCAGAAAAGGTAATCTATCTCTATACTTCCTATTTCTCCAAAACTATATTCATCCCGCAAATATGCAATGGCAAAATTTTACTTTTTTTAGGTAGTTAAACTATTCCATCTTTCAATTTTTTCCCAAGAATAATCAGGATAAATATTTGCAGTATTAGGGAGTTTTAAACCTGTGGATAGATCAAAATTTTACCTAGTTTATTTGGGGATTCTAGTTCCAAAGTTTAGCGTTTAAGCCGACATTAATATTGCCAGTTTCTCCATATTCCACTATAACTCAATTTTAATTTTACCCTGGTAAGAGTTTCCAGTCTTTACCAAAATAATTGGCGTTGCTGAGTGGTAATGATTTTTAGATTAAGTACCAACGCAAAACATAAGTTTTTCAATTTTACCTTCAGCTACTTACCATTACATTTCAGCAACGCTAAATAATTAGGTCTGAAGCCCCAACTATAGTCATTTCAAATAAGGATGAAACACTTTTTTAGCTGAAACCCTTTCAAGGAAAGAAACACCCGTCCCAGTCTTATTCAGAATGACTATATATGGCGAAATGTTTTTAGAGCGGGGCGTAAATCCCCTTACAAAAACAACTTCTGACTTCTGACTTCTGACTTCTGATTTCGTTACCTCCCGCTCAACCATTGCTGAAATACTTCGAATCTACCATCATCAGGGTTAACAATTCGATAAATTCGCAATCGTTTTTTCTGGTGAGTTTCTGTTCGTAAAAATTCCAAACTATAACCAATTTTATCCAAAAAACGCCCGACAATTGTAATTGGACTAGAGTTGGCAGCTAATCCTATTCCTAATATGGTTTTAATTTCTGTTCGGTTTGACAAGGCTGTTTTTCCTAACAATTGTAAATCTGGATCTATATTTTTCAACTCCCGTTGTTTATCCTTGAGTAATGAGGGTATTTTTAATAATTCCATTACTCCAATAGTTGCACCTAATAAACAATCATTAAAATCAGGAATAAAAATATTACCTTTACCTAAATCCAACAATTTTTTTGCCACTTCCTTATCCCGCGCTCCTAAATATGCTCGCCCTACTGTCAGAAAATAATGTAATTCTAACTGTTCGTACCAACCTTCATCATCTTTTTCAACTAATTCAGTAGTTATAGGAATATTATAACGTAACATTAATTGAAATTTCCGTTGTTCTCGTTGTTTTTGAATTGGTTTTGATAATCTTTTTTTGAGTTTTTGATACTCGGATAAACTAATATTTTTCGCCGTAGCGATCGCTTCACATTCTGTCTGATAATTTTGCTTAATTACGGTAGCTATAACTTCCTGGAAACTATTAACTTCTGTGGGAGTTTCTGATGATTTTTCTGCTTCTGAATTATCGGATAAAACTTCTGTAGAAATTTCTCTAATCTGATGCCCTTCTTTTTGTAAAAATTCTAAAACAGACTCTCGATATTTATTCATTCCAGCATTAAAACGAACCGCCATTTTTGCCCAACACAAAAAAGATTCTGGTTGAAAGTTTACTTCTAAATCGTCCAAACTATCGAAATCAGATTGTTGTAATAATCTAATATTCAGTTGAGTTAAACGTTCTTCAGAATTGAGCAAAGAAGTGATGGAAGTGGAACCATTACCAACCTTATTAAAACCAGAATTTGCTACCCATAAATATCTGGGAATATTCTCACGAACTCTACCCAAAGATTGACAAACAGATGTTGCTCCCTGCACTCCTTGAGCAATTGCCCAAACTGAAGTAAAATGTCCTTGAATATCAATACTAACTCCAGTTTCAATTGAGGGAGAAGCTAAGACAATATCATATTTTGGTAATACTTGATTTAATGACTTAATACAACCATAAGCAGGATGATTTGGTTCTGCTAAAGATTCGGAATCTATTCTCAGAATTTTTAACTGGGGAAACTGTTTTTTGAGATAAGCTTCTAAGGCACGAGTTCCCCATTTACTTGTTAGTTTTTGCGCTGATAAACAAACCATTGGTTTGCCACCTTCACGAATATGTTTGTGTAAATCTGCTATTAATCTTTTAGGAGTTGTTTCTGGATAATTAAAAATTTGCCAAGCTTCTTTTTCTCCAGGCAACCAATCATTTTGAATAATAAAAGGTTCAAGTTTTACTCCTGCTAAAGCTTGTAAATAATTTATAGAAATATCGCTGAGGTCAGCATCAGCTATAAATACTTGACCGACACCTCCTAAAACATTTTGCATTAATGTTTTGAAACATCTAAGAATTTCTACTCTGCTTTGCCGACAAGTATTGGAATTTAAACCATGCCAAATTACTTGTTCAATTTCATCAATAATTACTATTCCATCTGACCAAGTTTCGGGATTAAAATTTGCTTGAGAATTAGGATGTAAAGAGTCAATACATAAACCTAAACCTAATAATTTATCTTGGGATTCTTGGGATTCTGAATTTACTTCTGTAATATATTTCAATCCAAAGCGTTGACATAACTCTTGTACTAATTGTACCCGATGACCGATGACTAAAACTTTTTGATTCCGAGCTACAGCTTCAGCAACTATTTTTTCTAACAACTTAGTTTTTCCAGTTCCTTTAGCAGATTTTATGCCTACAAGTTTTGCTGGAAAATTTGTACTATAAGCTAAATCGAGATTATCTAATTTCAGTAAATTATTATTGCCTAAAGAACTAAAAATATTTTCTTCTGAAAGATAGCGACTATTAACTCTCAAATTTACGGGATATGTGAGACGACTAAATGATTTTGCTTTCCAAAGTTCTAAAGGTAATGCCTTTTCATAAGCTTCATCAAAAACATTTTTTCCCTGATTAGCTATTAAATCATCTACTCCTTTTCCTAATTCTGGATGCCAGGAAATTACTTTAACATTACATCCTTTTCTCCTGAGTAAATACCCAGTTTTTATAATGGCAGCATTAACATTTTTAATCGTTTTAGGTTTAGTATCTTGGTCAAATGCAATATAAATTTCTCGATGATTATTAATCAGCTTTTCTAACTGGGGAATTAAATTTGGTTTGCCAATGCGGTTGCCATATTCGTCTCTCAAAACTCGATATCCACCAAATACTCCTGGTAAAGCAATAGCTACATAGGATGCTGTTAGTAAAGTTCCTGCTTTTTTCGCTCCTTCGGTAATACATAAAGGTATTTGAGGATGGGCGAGCAACCACTGCCAAAAACCGAGGTCTGGTTGATTATTATCAATATCTTCTGGGAGAATTTCTAATTGATAACGACTAGCTATTTTCTGCCATAAATGTAGAGGAATTTTTAGAGCAAATAAACTGGTAGGAGTTTTGGGAGGATGTTCGTATTTAATTAACTTTTTTTGGTCGTAACTATGACGTGGTTGACTAGGTTTGAAACAACCCCAAAGGTCTTCTTCTCCTGAGAGTAAATCAATTCCAGAACACCACCATCCACCTTCTTCAATATGTTGGTATCGCTTTAATATTTCGCTCGTTACTCGACCATCATTACGTCGAGGAATGGCATTAGAATAAAATAAAAATTCATAAGGTCGTTGTCCTTCTAATGGGACAACATTCAGGTGGATTAATTGGTCATCAACACAGCTATTGCTCCATTCTCGGAAATAATTAATTTGTGCTTGGGTCTTAGGGGTCATTTCAGTTATCAGTTATCAGTTATCAGTTATCAGTTATCAGTTATCAGTTATCAGTTATCAGTTATCAGTTATCAGTTAGCCTCATATCGCCTGAACTGGGTTTTTCATGTCGCGCAGCGAAACAGTACCTCTGGCGCTCATCATTGAGATTGAAATAATGAACCAAATATTTTTTTCCCTTTTTAAGGGGAGGCTTTAGACCTGATTTTTTGGTCATGTAATAATGCATTCTATATATAGTGAATAATTTTTATTATAGGAGAAAAATACACTATATGTATATAAAGTTTTTCCTAAGACTTCATAACTAATGGCCTCTATGGATAATTTTTCAAAAATTTTCTATTATATCAATTTGATAAATGTTTGTTACAAATAGGTAGGGTATTTTTTAGGAGTCAGGAGTCAGGAGGACCGAGTCAGAATGAATAGCTTCGATGCAATTTATTAGTTCATAAATCATCTTTTTAGTCAAAAGGACATCTCCTATAAAATCTTTTTATCGTCCTTATTATTCGTAATATTATTTTTTCAAAATGGTATTATATCAATTGGAATTATAGAGATCGGGACTGCTTCTCAAATTCTGGTCATGGAAAGTCTCAGAATAAATACAGGAAAATTTGATGGAAGTTGTGGCAATGATTGGTGTTCTTATTTGCTAGATAATTAGTCAACTAAACAGGAGGAAGTCAAAAGCAATAAGAGACTGTTTGATTGAATACTTATAAATATTAAGGAGTAAGTAAGAAGCAAAAAAAGAAAAGACAGAGAATTAGGCAAACTTGCTTAAGATATAGAGTAAAGTTTTTTTACTGCTAATTAAACGGACTCAATCTAAAAAAATCTCTGAGTAAGTACCCTAAAAAAATAAAATTTCAGTAAAGCTTTGAGGTTATACAATACCCTACCTTTCCGAATCATTAATAATTATTAATTAAGTAATTCAGCTTTATTAGCCTCCCCTTTTAACGGGGAAGAAAGTGCTAGGACATTTCCTTATATTCAATCCTCTCGGTTTTAACCAGAGGTAATTATCAATTATCCATTAATGAACCTACCTTAAAAATTGGTACAATAATATTGTATTCTGTAAATAAAGAAGTTTACTTGCCCTCAGCATAATATTTTTTCAAATAAGTTATTGCCAAAAATACCAATAGAAAAAATAGAGCAAAAGCTGAGACTTTAAACAACCTTATTCAATCATTAATAATCATACTATGAAGATCAAAACAAAAAAAATTTGGATTTTTATTATCTCTGTCTGTATCACTACTTGCTTTTATATTGCACTTACTTTAAATCCTTCTTGGTCAGCCAGTAAGAGAAACCAAAATCAATTAAATAGTGCAGTTCCTCTATGGAATAACTTAGGAAATATCCATCATCAAATAACAACAAATTATCCCCAAGCTCAACGTTACTTCGACCAAGGTTTAACCTTGATTTTTGGCTTCAACCATGATGAGGCTAAACGTTCTTTTCAACAAGCAACTAAATTAGATTCTAATTGTGCAATGTGTTATTGGGGTATTGCTTTATCAGAAGGTCCTAATATTAATGCACCAATGAATCAAGAATCTATTCCTACTGCTTATCAAGCTATTCAAAAAGCTCAAAAACTTTCTCCTCAAACTACTCCTATAGAACAAGCTTATATTAAAGCTTTATCTCAAAGATATTCTGCTCAAAATTTAGAAAATCGTCAACCTTTAGACATGGCTTATGCTAATGCCATGAGAGAACTTTCAAAACAATATCCTAATGATTTAGATGCAGCAACCCTATTTGCTGAATCTTTAATGGATTTAATGCCTTGGAATTACTGGAAAGAAAATAGTGAACCTCAACCTTTAACAAATGAAGTTGTTCAAACATTAGAGTTTGTCTTAGAAAAAAATCCTAATCATCCAGGAGCAATACATTATTATATTCATGTCCTCGAAGCTTCCCCATATCCAGAAAAAGCAGAAAAAGCAGCAGATAATCTCCGTAATTTAGTTCCTGCTTCTGGTCATTTAGTACATATGCCGTCTCATCTATATCTCCGAATTGGTCGTTATCACGATGCAGCTAGTAGTAACGAAAATGCGATTAAAGCAGATGAAAAATTTCTAGCAACTTCTCAACAAAAAGGATTATATTCAGCACTTTATTATCCTCACAATATTCATTTTTTCTGGTCAGCAGCTAGTATGGAAGGACGTAGCACAGATGCAATTAATGCTGCTAGAAAGTTAGTAGATAAAGTTTCTCTTCAGGAAGTTGAGCAGTTTCCTTTGACTGAAATGTTTCTCCCCACTCCCTATTTTTCTTTGGTGCAATTTGGTAAGTGGGATGAAATTCTTACCGAATCTCAACCATCAAATAAGTTACCCTATACAATGGCAATGTGGCATTATGCAAGAGGTATGGCATGGGTTGGTAAGGGAAATTTAGAAAATGCTCAATTTGAGTATCAAAAAATCAACGACTTATTACAAAATTCACAATTTAGTGGCTTGGAAACTGCAAATTTTCCAGCTACAAATTTAATTTCAATTGCTAATCATTTATTAGTGGCAAAAATAGCAGACCTAAAAGATAAAAATGAGGAGATGATTTCTGAATACCAAACTGCCGTAAAACTTCAGGATAATTTACCCTATATGGAACCTCCTTATTGGTATTATCCTGTACGTCAATCTTTAGGTGCAGCTTTGTTAAAATTAAATCGGGAAAAAGAAGCAGAAGTAGTTTATCTTCAAGATTTACAACAGCATCCAAATAATGGTTGGTCTTTATATGGATTAGCAGAAAGTTTATCCGCACAAGGTAAACAAATAGAAGCTGCTGAAGTAAAACAAGAGTTTGAAAAAGCTTGGTTAGAAGCAGATATTAAAATAATGGATAATTGATAATGGATAATTGATAATTAATCTCCAAAGGTTTAAAGCCTCTCCTTTTAAATGGATAATCTATAATGGATAATTGATAATTAGAGTTTGCTGAATAACTCTTTTTGTTAGAGTAGGAGTCAGGAGTTAGGAGTCAGGAAGGAAAAGAGGAGGAAAAAGTTTTTTATAACTAATTAAGCGGATATTATTAACTGATTATTTGGGAAAGAGGAATTAGTCTCCAAGAAGAATTCAAACCCACATTCCCCACGTCAATTTGGAAAATTATAAAGTAGTATTAAAATCCGTAGTTTGCCAAGTATTTATACTATATAAATCATCTTCATTGACCTTTCTCATAACTCAAATTCTCAGGAAAATATTAAAGCATAAATACTGACTTAATTGTTTACTCAATAAATTACCACTATAATTTTCTCCTGACTCCTGACAGTTAAAAATCAAAATAAATATAAGGTAAACCTTCCGGCGCCAACAACCAAACAACAAAGAAAAATAAAGGCACTAACAAAACTTTTAACTGCCAATTTAACTGTAACTTTAAACCTCGATGAAACCAATAATTAACCGCCATAAGCACCACAACCCCAAAAATTAACCACACCAACTGTAACCTTTCTAAACCCATCGCCTCCAGATAAACTTTATCCACAAATTGAACATCACCATCATAACTCCACCAATGATCAATCACCCAAATAGAATCCCTCAAATTTGGCAGTCGGAAAAATATCCAAGCACCAAAAACCATACTCTGAGTTAACAACCAACTAATTAAAATTCCTGGCAAACTTTCCCAGATTTTCTGTACTTTAAATTGTTGAGAAATTGCCTCTACTAACCGATGAATTACTAATGCCAAACCATGCAAAACTCCCCAAACAATAAATCCCCAAGCAGCACCATGCCAAATACCAGCAATTAACATCACAATTAACAAATTCAAACAAGTCCGAAATAAACCTACCCTTGAACCTCCTAAAGGAAAATATAAATAGTTTCTCAACCAATCTCCCAAAGTTGTATGCCACCTTCGCCAAAATGCCGCTATGCTTGTACTGAAATAAGGAAAATCAAAATTTTGTGGCAAATTTAAACCCATTAAAAAAGCACTACCACGGGCAATATCAACATAAGCAGTAAAATCAAGATAAAGTTGTAATCCATAAGCAACTGTTGCTAACCAGAGATCCCCACTTCCTGCACGTTGTAAATTACTAAAACTCAGCTCTACAAAAATTCCTAAATTATCAGCTATTAAAGCTTTTTTTACTGCCCCAGTTGCAATTAACCAAATTCCTTCAGTTATTTGCTCTAAAGTTGGCAATTTTATAGCTGGTGTTTTAACTAAAGCTTGAGTGTTTTTTTTTCCAATCATTCCTAGCTGATTTTGCAGATAATGATAACGAGTTATCGGACCAGAAATAAGTTTCGGAAAAAATAACTTATAAGATGTAAATTCTAATAAAGAAGAAGCTGATGGAGCGCCTCGATAAACATCAATTAGATAAGCAAGACATTCAAAGCAGAAAAAACTTAAACCTAATGGTGCAATTACATTACTATCAACCCAATTAGCAGTTTCTAAAATATTAGGTATATTGTAGAGAATGCCAATACTATTTAATAAAAAAGGTATATATTTGAAACTTAATAAAAGTAAGATATTAGAGATTATACCTAACCACAATAATAGCAAGCGACGGCGGTTCCATTGTTTATTAGCAATACGCCAGTCCTTTGGTTCCCCAATAGCTTGAGCAAGGTAAAAATTAAATAGGCTAATTATTAATAGCAGTGGAATATATTGGGGTTGAATAGTAGCGTAGAAAATTAAACTGGCAACTAGGAGAATAAATACTCGCCAAGATTGACGTGGCATTGACCAGTAGATTCCTAGTACTATTAATAAAAATAGAGCATAGTTAAAGGATATAAAAGTCATTTCAATTATCAGTTATCAGTACTTCTAAATTAAGCCTATCGGTACTTTGAGATTTTTTTACACCGAAAATAGCTTCAAACCAAGTATTAGCAAGATAAATACATCACAGTGCTAAAAATGGCTGTTTGCGTAGCATTCCGTAGGAAAACCTAGATATATTAAGAAAACATTTTATTTAAGGTAAAAATCTTATACAGTAATGTTTGTACCTTATTTTTAACCTATTTTTTTCAAAAGTCCCGCTATGGCTAAGAATACTAAAGTTAGTTTATTCTTTTCATCCCATTCAAAGGGTAGAGCTGTTTCATTCTTGCTTAAGGGAGCAGGGGAGAATTTTCTACCCAATACCATTGGATTTTTCCCAAATAAATCTATCAATAATTTTGGTGTGACAATTGATTTTCCAGAAATTCTGTTGATTTGACCAAGATTCTTTGGAAGCTTTTCCCTACCTCCACCTCTAAAAATCGCCCATTTTTCGTAACTTTTCCCCAAATTATGGTAATGATGTCCCCAATTCTCATTCATTTGACTCTGAAACAGCCCTGCCATTAAAAGGGGAGGCTATTGACCTTATTTTTTAGTCAAAATGAATCTTGACTAACTGAAAAATTTATAGTACTTTAGTATAGTTTATGTGTTGCTTCTTCTGAAAAGCTAGGATTGGGTATAACAAGCCAAAATTATTATCTAGCGAGCATTTCAGATAATAATAAAAAAAATTGCTCAAGTGCTTGTCAAAATTATATTTAGTCTGCTACTATAGTAAAAGTGAAAAAAAGCCGGGATAGCTCAGTTGGTAGAGCAGAGGACTGAAAATCCTCGTGTCGGCGGTTCAAGTCCGCCTCCTGGCATAAAAACCTCTTGATATAATATGTACTATCAATATCTTCAATTTGCTTTTTTGCCTATATTGTAGATATATATGTTTTTGTTTAATAATTTATCACCAATCAAGTCAGGCATTTTGGTAGTACGGCTTTTTTTGGCGCAAAATCCAGTGAATGCGGGGAAATTAATTAGTTATTTTTATTTTCAAAAGCTGTAGTAACCGAAAAAGGAAAGCGAGCCTATTGATTGTATACAGGCGACTATTGAGTTTGCTAGATTTATACAATTGTGAAAGCGATAATATTATATAATACCATTTTCAGCTAGAGGAAATGTTGAGTTATGACCATACCCGATAAAATAGAAGTTGCCACGACCAGTTTTGAAATCGATAAATTATTCGCTCCACAAGGAATAGGAGGAGGAAAGAGTTGTTGTATAATCAAAACACAAGATGCAAAATGGTATGCAAGATATCCCCTGGTGGTAGGCGGAAAATGCATTCCGACATTTACCAAGCCCATAGGAGCATACTTGAAATATATTAATACCACACAGGTTCCCGAAGGAGTGACGTCCAAAAGGACTTTTACCAAGAAAAAAGGGATGGTTGTAGGAAAGAAATCAACAGTCGAGGTAAGTGCGTCATTCGGAGTTGCGTTCAAAGCGGCCGAGGCAGAAGCATCGGTAAAAACGGGATTTGAGAATTATGAGGAGAATTATGAGGAGGAGACGATAGAATATGAGATCGAGGTAAAAGGTGGAACAAATTATGATACGTTTCAACCTGTGATACTGTATGCCAATATGGTGAGGATGAATGAAGTGGTGAGAGACCATTTGAAAATTAATGGCATCGATATTTATGAAAAGGATGGATTTTATATATATATGCGAGGGATGACGATGAATAGTCCGGTAAATTACAATGTTGTTGGTAATTTTGAACCGGTGCACGAGAAAAAATTTGTGGAGGAGTTGTTGTCAGATAAATGGTCGGACGAATGGTACACGGAAGTGGCGGTGGTGCGAGGCATGATTTATAGCCCTCAAGTAAAAAGATATGCAACAAAGGTTGCCAGCAAGTATGGAGTATTCAGGCTGAATAAAAAAGAGAGAGGAGATGTATATGTGATTACAGAAGGACAACATATATATAATGAGTCATTGGGTATGATGTTAATGGAGAATGGCAAAGGAAAGTTGGGGTGGAGGAAAGATCCGAGAGGATGGGAGGAAGTGCGAATATTGCTCAATGAAGAGAAAAAGTTATTAGTTGAAGAAAGAGGGTATATGAAAATTTACTTAGATCCAAAAGATATCCTAGGAAATGGGACAATAATAGGTTATAAAGTAAATGGAAAAGATGCAATTGTGGAATTTAAGTAGTTGAAGAGGTAGGGTAATATTGTGAGAGGAGAAGGTGTCGAGAGTGGAATGACCCTCCAGCTCCAACCAAACCCAACCCAACCCTCTGTACCCCACTCCTAACCCAAATCAACCAACGGCTAGCGTATTCCTCAATGCGACTCGCCGTCGCATTTTGCTCATAAAGCCGAGAAACCCGCTCAAAAAACCGTTCCACCGTCACCCGCGCCACCGCCAACCCCCCAGGTGCGAATCTATACCCCAAAAAATCGAACCCCCGCCCCACCCTACCGTTAACGAAGTCAGAAGTCATAACTCAGAAGTCAGAAGTCAACCCACCCCTAACCCCTCCCAGGAGGGGAAGTCGGGGATTTGAGCAAGGCTCCAAAAATGTTACGCCTTAAAAGGCGGGGTTGCGCGACCCATATTATTTTGATAAAAGTTTTTTCCGGGTGCTTTTCCACCTTCAAATCCCCCATTACCATATTAGTCGCCTTGATCGCCCGTCGCAAAGCCCACCGCGTCGGAGCCAAAACCACCCAATCATCCATATACCGCACATAAAAGCAGCCCATCGCCGCCATCCAATCGTCCAACGGCTTCAGATATAAAGCCCCCATCAACGGTGACAAAGGGTAACCCAGAAAAATCCCCCGTTGGATATCCACATATATCCCCCCATCAGAAACAAACCGCCGGAGGTACTGCCCAACCAAGTCCAACACCAAAGGGTCACTCACATACTCCGCCACCTGACTGAAAAGAATATCATGTTCAATTCACATCAGTCCGAAACACAAACTCAAACTCATGTAAATGGGCATCCACCTCCCGCACGGCTCCCTTAAGTCCGCCAGTCCCCGCCAGATGAAAACAACGGGGAGACAAATGGGGTTGCAAAACCTCCTGAAGGACAATTGCCAAAGCCTTCAAAACCAGAGCATCTTGGGCAGACCATATTTCTTTCACCTCACCCCTGGAGATAACCGGACGCTGCTCGCCAAAGCCATAGTTACCTGCCCGCAGTAGGGCCACCAACCTCGGCTTTTTCTCCTGCCACCAGCGCCGTAGCTGCCAGACATCATTATTGTAGTGGTAGTGGATGCGCTTTTCGCAGAGCCAATCAAAAGCTTTATCGATCGCCTCATCACTAGCAACTTGTTCAATTAACAACGTGAAATTCAAGAATTTAGAGTTATGATTTTATAATTATGAATTGCCTCATCTGAGAAATGAGAGGATAGTTCAATAATAGGTGATTGATAAAGGATAATGAAATATGATTCTAATTGGATTGTTTGTTATAGTTATTCTCTAGATTTTTCGATGGTATTAAATAAATGTTGTGGTTAGTAATTGAACTAAATATAATAATATCGATTTTTTGCCTTTACCTAGCTTGGAGAATATCTAGATTTAGACAAATATTGCAACAAGTAGAACAAACTCTCAACTTAATCAATAATTGTACCAATAATGTACTCAGCCAAACACCTGAATTTTTACAAAATCGCCAGCAAAGGGTAAATAAACTACGACAACAATATCAACAACTAGATAGACAAATAAAACAACTACAGCAAATTGTAGCTATGTTTTGGTTACTCAGAACAATTTGGCATCGTTTCCGCAGGATTTGGCAGTGAACTACCCACACTCCCCTAACGGGTGAGTGTTGGCTTCCAGCTTCACAGAAGATTGCCGCATCTTGGATTTACGTCCGCGAGTTGGTCTTACATCCTCTCCACTGGCGTTAGCCTCCCCCGTCCCAGAGGAGGAGAGCAGTCTAATACCTTCAGCCCTTATATTCTGTGCTGCGTTCCCATCTCTATCATGGTGGGTTCCACAACTTGGGCAAGTCCAAGTTCTAACCTCTAACGGTAATTCTTCTATTTGATAATGACACTTAGAGCAAAGTTGGGAACTAGGGAACCATCTATCTATTTCTATGAGTACTTTTCCCTCTTTTTCTAATTTATAGGAGAGGAAATTTACAAAGGTTCCCCATGAGGTATCAGATATTGCTTTTGCTAGTATGTGGTTACGAACCATGCCCTTGACATTTAGATTTTCAACTACCACGACTTGATTGTTATCAACTATCTTTCTAGATAGCTTGTGTAAGTAGTCTTGGCGGACATTGCTTACCCGTTCGTATACCCTAGCTGTAATCTTGTTAGCTTTATTTTTTCGGTTGCTGCCTTTTTGCTTACGGGCTGCTATCCGTTGTTTTACGGCTAATCTTTTTTGATACTTGTACAGGTGTTTAGGATTGGTGTATTTAGAAGTTTGATCACCATCGTAGGTAATTGCAAAATCTTTAATTCCTAAATCAATTCCTATCACCTTACCATCTGTACTTGATGTTGGATTATCCCCATCGTATTCCATCAACACAGAGGCATAATATTTACCCGATGGGCATTTGCTAAGGGTGACTGTTTTGATAGTTCCATCAAGGGGTCGGTGGATTTTAGCTTTCACTATTCCAACAAACCCTGGGAATTTTAAACAATTGTCAACTTGTTTTACCTTCTGCGGATACTGGATTGACTGGCGATGACGATAAGATTTGAATCTAGGGTATTTTGCTCTACCCTCAAAAAAATTCTGATAAGCACGACTAAGATTGAGACTTACAGACTGTAAAACCTGTGAGTGACAATCCTTGAGCCATTCAGTCTCTTTATTTTTTTTGAGTGCTGGCAACATTGAATTTAGTCCAGATTGAGACAAGCTTTTACCAGTTGTTTTATAGGTTTCAATGCATTGACTTAGCCCATAATTCCACCACCAACGCGCACAACCAAAATGCTGTGCAAGTATCTGTTTTTGTTGGTCTGTGGGGTACAACCTTACTTTCACCGCTTGTCTTTTCACCGTGACTTCTCCTAATTATCGACCTGTTACTATTATATACTATTTGCAGTAACAACCCAACCGGAAGATTGTCAAAATATTCGCTGTCCTGCTCAGAGCCAAAATTTTTACCGCCTTATATCCCGCCGCTTACCCTATCGGGGCAGCGGGGGACTTACGGCTAAAAAGTTAAAATAATAATAGATTAGAATAAGTTTTTGATAAATTGTAAAATGTCAAATAAAAAATCTGGGTTATTTATCAGTGGTATGCTTCTAGGATCGGCCATAGGTACAGCAACAGGCTTATTAATAGCTCCTAGAACAGGCAAAAAAACAAGACAGTTAGTCCAAAAATCTGCATCAGCCATTCCACAACTAGTAACAGACTTGTCCACAAGTGTCAAATTTCAAACAGACCGCTTTTCAGACTCTGCTACTAATTCTTGGGCAGAAATCTTAGAAAGACTCAAAGAAGCGATCGCTGCTGGATTAGAAGCTAGTCAAAAAGAGAGAGAAATATTATCTGAAACAGAGACAAAAAACTCTGAAGTTTCAGTAGTTATAGACACGGAAGGTTGAAGCTATCAGCTTTTTCTTAGAGACCACTAGCTTTTGAGCGGTGGAAAAAAACGACTTGGGGATTTTAACCTGAAGTCAAAATGTGCTATAGTCTCTGAGAAACTGTGGACATGATATGCGATGGTCAAACTCCAATATCCCAATATCTAATTTGGGCTGGCTGATTAAATCTAAAAGCATTTATATTAAAGACTTTAGCATTTGGATGTGGGAAAAAAGTGCCAGCTTTTTGCTCCTTTAAGCTAAAAATGTGAGGACTTTGAGCAGACAAAGGCGGAAAAATTGAGGGACAATTATTGGGACTACATCCTCTGTAATTCTCCATTCCTCCTGACCAAAAAATAAGGTCTATAGCCTCCACTTTTAAGGGGATAAAAAAAGTCAACTTCAATATTTCCATCCCGATGCTTCAGCCAGAGGTACTGATAACTGATAACTGAAATTACTCCTACCCTAACCTATAAGACTTTTTCAGCCAACCCTAATTCGACATTCTAGTTAAATGGTGATTAACCGAAAAGATTATCGAGTCCTTCCACTCTTTTCTCAGCCCCCGCTTAGGCAAAATACCTGTGAATGACCCTCTATTTTGGCTAGTATTATCCCTGTTATTGGTTGCATTGAGCCTGATTACTGTATTAATTGTCACCTTACCTGCGATGTTGGCATTAGCAAGAGCTGCTCGTAGTGTAGAAAAACTAGCTGATACCCTGTCTAGAGAACTACCAGCAACCTTAGAAGCAATTCGTCTTACTGGTATAGAAATTAGTGAGTTAACTGATGACGTAAATGATGGTGTTCAAAGTGCAGGAGAAATTGTTAAGCAAGTCGATCAAAGTCTGAATAATGTTCGCCAACAAACCAAACAAGTTAAAACTACTACCACAAGTATTTTTACTGGTATTCGAGTAGCTTGGAAAACCTTTAATTCTAAACCACAAGCAAAAGAAAATACAAGGAGACCATCAAACCATTCTACTCTATACTATCACAAGAATAGTAATAAGAGTCATCCTCTCTACAGAGCTGTTGCTCCTACTACTACTCAAGATTCTACTCTGAATCCAGATTCCTGGACAAAGCAAGAAGTTGATAGTCAAGAAACTAATTCAGATACTGCTCCATAAAACTGATACAAAGCTTCACAAAACTTGACAATAGCCATGTGTACCGACGTTGCATGCAACGTCCCTTGTTTCTACTGAGACCGTCGGCAGTTCATCGACAGGCATTCACGGTCGAGCCAAGGGCATCTTTCCAATTTGTCAGGTCTATAGTAGAATCAAATACCTATCATATCATATCGTTATTCTTTGATTAAGTAAGTCAATGCTCTTTGTCCTGCTAGTGTTTTCATAGCATTTATGTGCCTGCTATTTTCCTACTTGACCTGCATTACCTACATTAACTTCTCATATTTCAGCAGTTTCTCTTTACTTGACAAATTTCACCACTTAATTTATGGGAAAAACTGGCGTATAGTGACGCTTTATAGGGATTATTGCCAACGTAGGTTATTATTCTACTCTGAAACCAATCCTAAATTACTTACTATCATTGAGCCAACCCCAGCATCTGTAAATATTTCCTGTAAAAGTACATGGGGAACTCGACCATCAAGAATATGAGCTGCTCGAACCCCCTGAGCTAAACTCCGCACACAACAATTTACTTTAGGAATCATCCCACCAGATACAATTCCTTTTTCAATCAATCCTCTTGCTTCTTGGATATCTAACTTAACAATTAAACTATCTGGATTATGATAGTCTTCCAAAATTCCGGCTGTATCTGTTAGGAGAATTAACTTTTCTGCATCCATAGCCGCAGCAATTTCACCCGCCACTGTATCAGCATTAATATTGTACGCTTGTCCTTGCTCATCCGTCGCTACAGTAGATACAACTGGAATATAGCCATTATCAACTAGGGATTGTAAAATATCTATTTTGACGTTACTAACTTCCCCAACAAAACCAATTCCTTCGCTTCCCTCGGGACGCGCTTTAATTAAGTTGGCATCCTTGCCACATAAACCCACTGCACATCCACCAGCTTGATTAATTAAAGAAACAATTTCTTTATTAACTTTTCCCACCAATACCATTTCCACTACTTCCATTGTAGGTGCATCAGTAACCCGCAAACCGTCCTTAAATTGGGCTTCAATTCCTAGTTTGCCCAACCAAGAGTTAATTTCTGGACCGCCACCATGAACAACAATGGGACGTATACCCACACAAGATAGTAATACAATGTCCCTAATTACTTTATCTTTGAGGTTACTATCTTTCATAGCCGCACCGCCATATTTCACGACTATCTTACGACCAGCAAATTTTTGAATGTAAGGTAGTGCTTCACTAAGCACTTTGACTCGGCTGATTTTTGACTGATTTTCAAAGTCTGTACTTTTTAGCATAGACAGCTACTCTTTTTAGTTGATAATTTGAACAATCATAGTTTATTTTATTATTTCTGATTTACACTACGGGACTGACACATCTAAATTTAGTATTTTAGCTGTGTCAGTTTAATCCTTGTGATCTGAAAATAAAAATAATGTAGTTTTTGCTGTGTTTTTTATCTAAATTTATTTGAAAATCGCTATAATTATTTCTTAAATGATTAATGATTAGTTAATTAAGGGAAAATAAATCACTTAAAACCTACTAATTAGACCTCTTGCAAAAGTCTTGATTAAATCAATTCAAGATCTAAAATAAACAATTTAATCTCCCTATTCCCTATTCCCTATTCCCTATTCCCTATTCCCTATTCCCTGACTTCTGCAAGAAGTCTATTAGTTATTCTTGACTTGCCAAAATTGACTTAGAGGGAAATACAAAACAGGAGCCCAAAGACTACTAATAACAGCAGAACCCAAAGCAACTTGCTTATGGTGATTCAAAACTTCTGCAAAGCTTTGATTACCGATTAATCCAAACTGTATTGCCATGAAAGTTTCTGTAACAATAGCCATAATAAACGTCACTAAGGCTATCGAAATAAAATCTTCCTGAATGTAGCGTTTTTTTTGTAAAAAAGCTGTGACAAATCCGACAAAAACTAAAGGAATAATATGGGTAGGATAGGGAGCTGTCATGGCATCTTGAATTAATCCTAAAATCAAGCCAGCCACCAAACCTCCGATAATAGAGCTATGGCTACTCCAAGTAACTATCCAAATTAATAACCAATTAGGTCCTATTCCGAAAATCTCCATTCCAGGAATACGAGTAAGCAATAGTAATGCACAAAGCAGTACCGAGGTAATTGTGATTAGTAATTTGAAAATTGTTTGCTGAGATAGATTAGACATCCGATCAGAAAGTACCTTTAATAATTTTAAATAAGTTAATTATTCAATTTTTGAGCAGAACAAAATTTTTAGGAAAAAGGTAATTTATATTGTCATCTCAATTTTCTTTTAATTGCTATATTATTAATTAATTTTCCTCTTTATTCTGTTTATTTGGATAAACACTTACCCATTCCAAAATATTCAGTGGCGCCGATAACTTAACAATAGCTTCTGGAGCAGGAGTACCAGCCAAATTAATCGATTCAACTGTTCCTACAGGCCAACCCACCGGAAACAATTGACTATAAGCAGAAGTAGATACAACATCACCAACTTTAATATCAGGAACATCATCAAAAAATTCCATCACAGCCTTATCATCACCCTTGCCCTTCATAAAACCCATCTGACGACTGCGAATAATTCCCACACCAACTTTACTGGTTGGATCGCTAACTAATAATACTTGGCTAGTATGAGCTGTAACCCTAGTTATTCTGCCTACTAAACCACCAGTTCCCATCACAATAAAACCTTCTTGAATACCATCTTTACTACCTCTTCCCAAGGTTACTTTTTTCCACCAATAATCTGCACTTCTACCTATCACAGGAGCTACTACTCCTTTCAAATTTTTAGTTTTTGTATAATTCAAAAGTTGTGTGAGATTCTTATTTTGTTGCTCTAATTCTTGTAATTTAATTTCTAGTTCTTTAATTCGAGCATTAACTAATACTTCTTGTTGAACAGGACTAGGTTGAAATGGTATACTGAGCCAATTGTAAATTTCAAAAAATAAAGAACCTTGAGTGTGTCTAACCCAAAAAGCTGCACTCACTGCTAAAACTAACAATGCAGCTTTTCGCATCAGTTTTAAACCTCGACGACGAAATGTTTGCATTAGTAAAACCTTTAAAAATCGCTACTACTTTAGATTTTTTACTACTGGTTGAAGTCAAAAGCAGGAACTTCTGTAATTGAATATTTTTCCTAAATAAATATATTTGCTAATACCTAATGGTTAATTCTGAAAAACACAATTAACCATTAGGTATTAGTAATTTCCATAAGAAATTAAGTACAAAATCCTACGTCTTATGGAACTAGGAAACACCTTTACAGGCAGCACCTTACCAGGAAAGAAAAAAGAAAGTTGACTTTATCCTTAGAGATTGAATATATCAGGAAATATCAAAAAAGAAGATAGGGAATAGGGGCAGGCAAAATTATTTATTACTAAATAAATTCACCATAACTTTAGGAGTATGAATACCGATATTCCTTAACTTAAGACTGATTTCCATCTCTACCCTTATTCCAGCTTGAAGATTTAGTTACTCCACAAGTCTCTTAATACTTATTTGACAAACAGTCTCTCTGTTACTGAGAAACGCTATATTAGTAATTAATAGTCTTAGTTAACTATACATGTATTAAGCCAGACTTAACATAATAATCTTTAGTTCTCATCAAAAAAAACTATCCCAGAAAAGCCCCTTAGTTGGTACTCAAATAACATAACCAGACTTTAGCGAGCTGGCCCACTGAAAAACCGTTCAAGCTGTTTATAATTCTCCAAAACACGGCCAGTACCCAAGACTACACAGCAAAGTGGATCTGCTGCAACATGAGT
>NZ_JAAHGT010000599.1 GCF_010672385.1 Okeania sp. SIO2F4 | reverse complement strand
AATAAATTCTATAGTTTCTAAATCGAATGATGAAGTATCTGATAATTAATCATAATTGGGGTTGGTGAATGATTCTATGATTTTTATTAGTCAGTATAGCAATCCTATTTGATTTGTGGATAAAAATGTTACTGCTTTTAGGGAACAGTGAACAGGTAAGAGTTTCAGTTTTTTATCTACTTTTTGATTTGTCGCAACATAAGCACGGATAATTAATCTATAATGCGTAATGGTATACATAGATTAATGGATACTATTAAAAGTATTTAAACTCAAAAAATATTCTTGAAAAATATATTTTTTCAACCTTTCAAGAATATTTACAGCTTAATCTATATCTAAATTAAAATATATTACATTTTGGAGCAGTATCATGGAAATCTTTCAGAAAGTAGTATCTATACTAGCTTTTTTATCCATAGGTTTCTCTTTAACAAGAGTCTACCTAACAGCTAACCAAATTTGGAAGCGAAAACATGAGCGTGTAGTTATAGAAAGTATATCTGTTACGGCAAAATTAGTTTCTTGATTTCCCTTATCAATTTTTTCACTTAACTATCTTTTCAACGGGGAATATGTGAGTTTAATAAACACCATATTAATTGCTGGTTTGGCAGTTTTCTATATTCTTGTAGGAATGTCATTATGGGTATCAGGAGAAAGAAAAAAAGGATTCTGGACTTTAATCAAAGAAACTCTTAATTTTGAAAGAAAAGAAGCTGGAGATTTAGCTAAGTCATTTTTAAAACTTTCGGGAGCGAAAAAAATCATCAGTATTTTAAGTCAGATAGCGATGATTGATGAAGTAATTGACCCCAGAGAAAAACAGTTTATTCAATCATTTGCTGACCATTGGGATATCCATTTTTCCTGGGAAAATGTCACAAAAAATCAAACAGGAAATAGTTCTGTAAATTTGATAAATTTACGTCAGGATGTAAATGATTATTTGGCAACTTCTCCACCACAGAAACAAGTCTCAGAATTAAAAGATATTATTGATGCTCTGGTGAATATTGATGAAGAAGTTTCCGAGAAAGAAAGGCTAATTATGAGAGAATTAGAAGGCTTACTTTCTGAATATATTAGTCAAGAATCAAATGCTGCTAGATATCATGTAATAGTAGTACCACAAAATGAACGGCAAGTTCAAGTTGTGACGACTTCACTAGATGAAGTAATTGATCCCAGAGAAAAAGAGTTTATTCAATCATTTGCTGACCACTGGGATATTAATTTATCCTGGG
The DNA here is from genome assembly GCF_010672385.1 of Okeania sp. SIO2F4. Classification (GTDB taxonomy): domain Bacteria; phylum Cyanobacteriota; class Cyanobacteriia; order Cyanobacteriales; family Microcoleaceae; genus Trichodesmium. The sequence goes on along the minus strand of NZ_JAAHGT010000599.1, from coordinate 4,788 downwards.
AAAATTTAACTACAAATCTAAGCGCAGGTGGTTCTAGAAATTTGATAAATTTACGTCAGGATGTAAATGATTATTTGGCAACTTCTCCACCACAGAAACAAGTCTCAGAATTAAAAGATATTATTGATGCTCTGGTGAATATTGATGAAGAAGTTTCCGAGAAAGAAAGGCTAATTATGGGAGAATTAGAAGGCTTACTTTCTGAATATATTAGTCAAGAATCAAATGCTGCTAGATATCATGTAATAGTAGCGCCACAAAACGAACGTAAGGTTCAAGTAGTGACTACTTCACTACCAGAATTAACAAGATATGAAGTAGGAGAAGGATTTGCTTATAATAGCGGTCCTTTTTATTCTAAAGAATATGCAGATATAATATCTGATGGTTATCGCAGTCTTAATCTTTTCAGCATCGTGACTGTAACTCTTCCTAATCAAATAAATTCTATAGTTTCTAAATCGAATGATGAAGTATCTGATAATTAATCATAATTGGGGTTGGTGAATGATTCTATGATTTTTATTAGTCAGTATAGCAATCCTATTTGATTTGTGGATAAAAATCTTACTGCTTTTAGGGAACAGTGAACAGGTAAGAGTTTCAGTTTTTTTATCTACTTTTTGATTTGTCGCAACATAAGCACGGATTACTATAGTTAAAACTGATTTTTTTCTTACCTAATAATTAATAATTAGACAATTCAGGTTTAAAGCCTCATTAAGGGGATAAAATCAAAAAAATCCCTTAAGTGTCAATCCCCTTCTTTTAAGAAGGGGTAATTATTAATTGTTTTTCTACGGAACATGAAAATTGTTAATTGTTAATTGTTGAATATAAATCTTACTTTGATAGGAATTTCATACCTGATTTCACCAATGCCTGAATAATTTAGATATTTTTGAGAGATAAAACTGCTTCTAATTTAAAATAAACTGTTATTTTCTGAAATATGACAGTTGAAAATAAAGAGATATTTACTATTAATTTTATTCCCTAATACAAGTCAATGATTAACGATATAGATATCAAGTAACTAGACAAAAACATCAAGACTGCAAACAAAAAATCACTTGAAAATAATCGTCAAATTATCACATCCAATTCCTGATTGCTATATAGTAGTTATTAGATTTAATTAAGTACAGTATTTTTTTCTTCTCTCTCCCTACTCCTAAGAAAAGTTATATGCAATATCCTTAGCCGAACCCTAAAATATAAAAATTTTTATATTTCAATAATTTCGGCTACTCTATATTATAAATTACTAATCCTTACAGGATTTGTGAAAAAAACTCTAGGAGTTTGATTTGCAAATCCCTAAAACAAAATATTACGAGCTATGCACGGATTGCTAATGTTATAGTTGTAAATTATCTATCAAAATTACATTTTGGAGCAGTATCATGGAAATGTTTGAAAAGGCAGTATCTATACTAGCTTTTTTATCTATCGGGTTCTCTTTAACAGAAGCTTACCTCAAAGCAAATCAAATTTGGAAGCGAAAACATGAGCGTTTAGTAGTAGAAAGTATATCTGTTACGGCACAATTAGTTTCTTTATTTCCCCTATCAATTTTTTCACTTAACTATCTTTTTCAAAGACAATATGTGGGTTTGATGGATAGTACAATATTTGCTACTTTGGCAGTTTTCAATATAATTGTAGGAATGTCATTCTGGGTACCTGGAGAAAGAAAAAAAGGATTCTGGACTTTAATCAAAGAAACTCTTAATTTAGAAAGAAAAGAAGCTGGGGATTTAGCTAAGTCATTTTTCAAACCTTCGGGCGCTCAAAAAATTATCAATATTTTAGGCCAGGTAGCTATGATTGATGAAGTCCTTGACCCCAGAGAAAAGCAATTTATTCAATCATTTGCTGACCATTGGAATATCAATTTTTCCTGGGATAATTTAACGAAAAACAGAATAGCAGATACTGCCATCAACCTCATACATTTGCGTCAAGATGTAACTGATTATTTGGCAATTTCACCACCACAAAAACAAGTATCAGAATTAAAAGATATTATCAATGCTCTGATTAATATTGATGAAGAAGTTTCTGAACAAGAAAAGTTAATTATGGGAGAATTAGATGGCTTGCTTTCTGGATATATTAGTCAACAACCAAATGCTGCTAGATATCATGTAATAGTAGTGCCACAAAACGAACGACAAGTTCAAGTAGTAACGACTTCACTACCAGAATTAATAAGATATGAAATAGGAGAAGGATTTGCTTATCATAGCAGTCCTTTTTATTCAAAAGAATATGCAAATGTAATCTCTGATGGTTATCGCAGTCTTAATCTTTTGAGCATTGTTACCTTCACTCTTCCTAGTCAAATAAATTCTATAGTTTCTGAGGATGAGTCACCAAATTAATCAATTTTTATCAAGATACATGAGAATTATTAAAACCATTTAAACTGAAAAACTATGTTGGTAAATTTTCAAGAATATTTATATCATCATTAGACATCTCCAACAAGAAAAAATCAAATAAATTACCGTACAGAAATAATCAATTTTTTCCCCTCCATACCTATTGCCTCTTTTCTGGAGATGTCTATTTATTTCCAGATGAAAATAAGCAAGCAGAAACTATATGATTGAAAGCAAAAAAAATAATGAAACAGTCGGCATTGCAACAATTGGTTATTATATACCTTCAGGAATTATGACTAGCAAAGCGATCGCCAAACTAGCAGATATTCCCCTGTGGGTTTTGACAGAAAAAATAGGCATGGAAAAAAAATCAATTGCTGCTGAAGATAAACATCCTAGGGATATGGGAATTAAAGCAGCAATATTGGCTATAAATAAAGCACAAATTAAACCAGAAAAAATAGATTTAATTGCTTATTGTGGAGTAGGAGATTACGATTAAATATTTTGGTCTCCCCCAGCCAAAATTCAAGGTATTATTGGTGCTAAAAATGCTCATGCTTTTGAAGTTATAAATTTTTGCAACAGTGGCAATTTAAGCATTCAGATTTGCCGGAATATGTTGTTGGCAGATGCGAGCTTAAATTATGCTTTAGTTGTTTGTAGCGATAAATTATCCCAGTTGTTTAATTACTTTGATAAAAATACAAACTCCCTACTTTTTTTCGCCGACGGTGCTATCCCGGCCCTGTTAAATAGTAATAAAATTCTCTCCTATTATGGCATGACTGATGAGAAATTAGCTGATTTTATTCGAGTACCTTTGGGCGGTACTAAGTTGCCTGTAAAAGGTGAAAATATTGACTTAGCACTTAATTATGTCAAAGTAGAAAATCGTCAAAAATTAGACTAAATTTTATCGGAAGTCTATTTAAAAAACTTGAAATATAATAACTGCATTACAAAAAAGTTTTTTTCTATAGATTAAATAGATTTTTTATTTACTAATCAAATCAAACAAAGTTGATTATTAGCAATTCTTGAATCTCTGAAATGAACTGAAAAAAATACCTTGATTTCCTGAAAAAATAACGGTCATTTGGGAGCAACAGATACTTTATTTAGTTTAGCTAAAATTCTAGAATTAGAGAAAATAAAGCCTGGTAATTTAGTAGTTTTAGCCAGTAGTGCTGCCGAATTTTATTGGCGAGCAACTGTGATTAAATATTAAACTGTAATAAATAGTTAAATTTTCAAATTTTATCAAAATGTCAAATCAAACTTATACAATTATCGGCACTGGCGCTGTTGGCGGATTATACGGCGCAAAACTGCAAAAAGCAGGTCATAAAGTTAGTTTTTTACTGCGCAGCGACTACCAACACGTTGCCGAAAAAGGTTTAATTATCGAATCGGTGGATGGAGATTTTACTCTACCAGAAATAGATGCCTATAACGATGTCAAAAAAATGCCAAATTCTGATGTAGTTGTTGTGGCATTGAAGGCAACGCAAAATCATCTTTTGCCAGAATTATTACCACCATTAGTAAATAAAAATACTGTAATTTTGCTCTTACAAAATGGCATAAATATTGAACCAGAAATTTTCCAGATTATAGGAAGCAATACCCTAATAGGTGGGTTATGTTTTGTCTGTTCTAATAAAGTAGGAGCAGGTAAAATTCGCCATATTGACTATGGTACTATTACTATTGGGCAATATTTTCCTAACAATAGACCAGCAGGAATTACAGAACAAATGGGTGAAATTGCTAAAGATTTTGAACAGGCAGGAATTCCGATTGAGTTGAGTGAAGATTTGCTTTTAGCTAGGTGGAAAAAGTTAGTTTGGAATATTCCTTATAATGGTCTTTCCGTTGTATTAGATGCCAGAACAGATGAAATTATGGCCAATACAGATACACGGTTTGTAGCAGAACAATTAATGTGGGAAGTAGTAGCAGGAGCAAAAAGTTGCGGGCGAATAATAGACGATCGCTTTATCCAAAAAATGCTCGACCATACAGAGAAAATGAAACCTTATTTAACCAGTATGAAACTAGATTATGAAGGGAAGAAACCTTTAGAAGTTGAAGCAATTGTGGGTAATCCTTTACAGATGGCAAAAGAAGCGGGGGTTGATTTGCCAATGATTTCTCTGCTTTATCGACAGTTGAAATTTTTAGATGTTAGGAATCAGCCAGATAGTAAGTTTTTGTAACTTTAAAAAAGTCAAAATTCGGGCATGATAAAAGTAGTAGTAGCAATCTGTTTATTTTATCAATAACTGATACTAAGTCCGATTTATCAAACCTAAATACTAAACTTCAAAACCTAGTATCAAAAATCATATAGCAATCCTATTTAAGTTGTAATATTTTGGTGCTAGGGGCTTGA
>NZ_JAAHGT010000598.1 GCF_010672385.1 Okeania sp. SIO2F4 | reverse complement strand
GACTTGCCCAATATTCCTTTAAAGGATGGGGATGCTGTGATTGTACCCACATTAGAAGCAGGGTCAGACTTTGGTTATGACCGGGAGCTAGTTGGTAAATCGACTTTGAGTCAAGAACAAATTACTATTCGTATTTTCAGTAATCCTAATGATACCTTAGCTACTACTAATCTCCCGAATGGTAGCAGATTGATAGATATTCTCAATGGTATAGCGGTAGAGTCAGCAGATTTGAAAGCAATTAATTTAATTCGATTTGACAAAGAAAAAAGGAAAATAGTTAGGCGGGAACTGAATGGACAAAAAGCAATATTTGGCGATAGTTCTCAAAATATTTTACTTCAGAATGAGGATGTAGTTGTTATCGATCGCACTTGGATTAATCAACTTAACTATCTATTTGAGAGATATACACTTCCTATCAGAACTTCTCTGGAATTCGTGCTGTTTTTCCGGTCTTTGCAACAAGATACCTCTAACGTGTTCTTTGGTGGTGGTAATGGCAATAATCGTAGAAATAATAATAATTAGGGTTTCTTATGGAAAGTCTTTTTGTTGAGGTAGGGAGTAGGGAGTAAGCAGTAGGGAGTAGGGGCGATTCGCGAATCGCCCCTACAGGAGAAATGGGAGTTATAGAGAAGGTGGTGCTTCGGGGCTGAGAATAACGATATATTCTCCTTCTCCATTTTGCTGAATGACTACAACTGGAGGGCGAGCATTTAATGACGCATTTTTTGGTAGAGAAGGGAATATGTAATATTGACCGCCTCTATCTATCAACAGTCGCCACACAACTTGGGGAAAATTGTCGTCGGTTTTATTGTTATAGTCTCTTTCTAGTAATTTTTCATATAATTCAATATCCCCGATCGCTCGAAAACTGCTTCTATTAGGATCGTCTGTGAGATCGGAAATTTTTCTACCTAGTGGTAGTTGATCTTCTGGTGTTATTAAAGTAACTACTGGTAGGAATGATGTTTCGTTGCGAGCGTCTCGAATAGCATCAACTTTTCCTTGACTTTGACCGAGGAAAAATAAGGCTGTTAATAACCAAGTAACTATGATAATTTCATTAATTAACACTTTGTCATATCTGATGAAGTTAAATTGTTGAAAATAGAGAAATGATTGGAAACGGCGAGTAATTTTATGGTGTTTGGTTGTCAGACTCCACCTTAATAATTTTAATCGCCATTTGTTAATGATGTCAGTTAATTTTTTTCTACAAAATTTAAGTATGATTAAATTAACTTGGATAATCAGAATAATAATTATAAAAGTGAATATTCCTATCTTAATAGTGCGCCCAATAGTGGAAAAATCTCCGATGGATATGTTGCCTAAAAATACTTGTATTGGTGCAATTAAAAATGATTCAAAGGGTAAATCTAGGGTGGTTACTTCTAGTTGAAAATAACCAAAATAAGCCCAACGATAAACCCAACCAGTGAAATATAAACCTATTCCTAAAAAACTTAATAAACCAGCTATTTTTCCGAACATATTTTTCATTCATTGATAATGGATAATGAATAATTTCTCTAATTATCAATTATCCATTGGTAAATATAAATTATTCTTTCACTAGGGTAATACTATAGTTCTAGTAGTAGACTGACACAACTAAAATGGTGCGTTACGACGGATTGCTGAATCCTTTTCATAGTCTTAATTTAAGCCGTCTAACACACCCTACAATTTTGCACAAAATTAGGTGTGTCGGTCTAGTAGTGGATTGTTTCATCTTAAATGTTGCAATAGAAAAGTGTCTGGAGATTGCTTCACTATCGTTCGCAATGACTATTCTAATGCACTGTTTTAGCTGAAACGGTCCAGTAGAGTGCGTTAGCAAGAAGCGTAACCCACCGAAAATCATAGAATAAGTGGATTAGGGTGAGTTTATATAAATCAATGAGTCAGCATTAAAATTCTAGCTAAAATCTCCCCTACTATTGCTAATTAATTACACATCCTAATTTTCCTGTTCCCTGTTCCCTATTCCCTCTCTCAACTAGGAAATTCCTAAAAGCACAACTAGTTATCATTCATTATTTTCGGAAAAATTAATCTAATGATTGAATAAAATAGATAATATCTTTAATCAAAGACCAAAAATGAAGATAACTAAAATTACAATTATTTTCCTCGTGGCCTGCCTAACTTTAGGGGTTCAAGATAGAAGACAAGTAATTGCTAACCCCACACCTATTTTAGAAGTTGAAGCTAAATCAACCGCAAAACCTATTCCTTTTTCTTTCCCTACTAATGCGAGAGTGGTACTCAAAGATGGTGATAGTCGTTCTGGTAAAGTAATAGATATTAATTCTCAAAATATTACTATTAAAAAAGGTGAAAGTCGTCGCCAAGAAGCGATCGCCAATGTTGCCCAGATTAAGTTTAAGGGAGAGATTTGGTGGCCTACTTCTAGTAAGCCAATTGTTTTTCGTGGGAATGAAGTAGAAACGAAAGGTGGACCCCGACGTTTTCAATTACGAATGGATGGCTTGGAATGGGAGGATGTAGAGAAAGGTATTGCAATTATTAAACCTGAAGCTGTCGTTGGAGTAGATGATAGAAAAGGTTTACCTCGAAGCATGAGGAATATTATTAATAGTCGTTATATTGTTAGTGAGATGGAGTTTGAACCGGAGCAGCAAATTTTAATTATTACTGCTACTTCTCAATCAAGAAAAGAATAATTTAGTAGGTTGGGTTGACGGCAGGAAACCCAACAAATATAAATCTATTTCCATATTTTCAATAACTAAATTATGTGGAATTGATATAATTATTAATTGTTGTAGCACTATAAAAAAGTCATAGTAGTAGCGCGTCTAGACTAAAATTGTGGGTAAAACCTAACCCCCCAGCCCCCTTCCCTGCTAGCGTTGGGGGAGCATTTCTCCCCTCTCCTTGTAGGAGAGGGGTCGGGGAGAGGTCTTCCGGGATGCTAAAACTTGCCCACATTTTAAAGCTAGACGAGCTAGTAGTAGCGCGTCTAGACTAAAATTATGGGTAAAACCTAACCCCCCAGCCCCCTTCCCTGCTAGCGTTGGGGGAGCATTTCTCCCCTCTCCTTGTAGGAGAGGGGTCGGGGAGAGGTCTTCCGGGATGCTAAAACTTGCCCACATTTTAATGCTAGACGAGCTAGTAGGGTGAGCAAAAAGTAATTTATCTAATAGTTAACTTTTCAAAAAAATTTGCCCACTATTGCTTCTACAATTTTAATGTTTGTAATCTTTGGGATAATAATTATACTATCTGTTGAAGAACTAATTAAATAAGCTTTATCTTTGCCGAATATACAGAGGGCATTTTTAGTAGAAAAGTTGGTTGAAAGTTTGGAGTTTGATATAGATGAAACGATTCAAAATACTTGGATAAATGAAGCTAAAAAACGCCGAGATGAAATTAAAAATGATGATATTTTACCCATCTCTGGAGAGGACGCTTTAGCTGAGGTAAGGCGAATTTTAGAATAATAAAATATGTTTTTCATCCTGCTGTTTTAACAGAATATTCTGAAGCTGTTGAATTTTATGCAGAGCGTCGAGTAGAAATTGCACAGACATTTATTAATGCTGTCGAAAATACAATATTCAAAATAGTTGAATCTCCCACTCGTTTGCCTGTGATTGATGAAGATATTCGCTGATGTCTAATGGGTAAGTTTCCTTATGGTATTTTATATACGATTGAAGATAATTTAATTCTGATTTGAGCAGTTATGCACTGTAGTCGAGAATAGGGATATTGGAAAGATAGGGTCAAGTAAAAGCCATAAGACAATTAATACCATGTCTGATTAAATAACTGTAATAAACAATCTTTACCCAACCTGGTAGGGACGTTGCATACAATGTCCCTAAATTGCGGTTAATTAATTTGACTTTATATAATATTATGTCCGGTTAAATAGTTACAATTAGGACAAAGGAAAGCAGAAAGCAGAAGGGAAAGAAAGGTTTAGGGGAATATAGTTAATCAATGTTGTAGTAGTAGTTAGTTAAGATTCAATTTTTAGCCAGTGGGAGCATCTTGATCCCGTTACGCTCAAACTGTGTTTTCTACGGAATCTCTATTTTCTTTTCTTTTTTTCAAAGGAGTTTTAATGATTTTGATTTTCCCTTGCCATTCTTTCTCAAACTCCTCTCGTTTTTCTAACCAATCAGCTAATATTAATTCCGGATCGTAGTTAAAAGCTTTGGCGTGTTCTTCTCGAATTTGGTAAATTTCTTCTAAAATTTCATCAGGTAACATCATAGTTTTTTCGTGCCAATTGATAGGGTGTACAAAGTATTGGTAATTGATAGCCAAAGTTAGTGCTAATTTCAGATAGTTTTTTCTGGATTTCTGGGTTAGCAATATGGCGACAATTCCATGTTAAAAGATAGTCTAAACTATAAACAGTTGCTAGGGCAATATGCAACGCATCATCACTAGCTTTAGGGGGAAGATTGGTTTGTTGGAGAAACTGTTCAGTCAAGTTTGTAACAGTTTCATTGGCAAAGAGAAAGGGAAGGTTTGTAATAACCTCTATTCTTTTTTGAGCCATTTCTGGATCGCCTTTTGCTATCTCATTTAATACTGTCTCAGAGACATAGATTTCAAAATTGTCTCGGCAAGTTTCCCACCATTCTCTGGTTACTGCCATATTAGCAGCAACAATTAGATTTTGGCTAGGTCTGGCAGTTAAATAGCCAATATAGCGCTACGCATTAAGGGCGCGGACATTTCTAAATCCTGAAACCCTTTAACAGTTTACTATTCCCTATTCCCTATTCCCTATTCCCTAGCGCGTAGCGCTATAACACTTGTTTCCAAATATAAAGTTTTACTCATGGCTATTTAATTCTTGTTCAATTTTACTTTGTTTAAATTTGCTCATTGCTCAATTTTAACCTAATTCTGTACCTGGGCCTGTCATTGCGAGGGGGAGGGTTAAAAGTTAAGTCTTGTTTTTAATAGTTATGCCCCCGTGGCAATCTCATGCTGCAACGAGATTGCTTTCCTAACGGAATGCTCCGCAAACGCTACCGCTTGCAATGACAGAACTACGTTATTTTGTATAAGTCGAATATATTTAATTATTTATTTCAGGAAAATAAGACTATGAAACGAATTATTATTACTTCTTTAATCGGAATCACAACCCTGATTACAACTGCCCTAACACTGCCACTATTATCACAAGAGAGTTACATCCAAACTTCCAACTCTCAGACAGAAAAGTTAGATAGCTCTGAGACAGAAAAGTTAGAGCAACTAATAAAAACAGGATTGCAACAAACAGAGCAATACCAATCTCAGGAGGCTATAGAAACGCTTCAAGAAGCTTTAGCTATTGCCAAAAAAATCAAAAACCGAGAAAACGAGGTATTAGCAAACTTTTTTCTTGGTCTTAACTACGATCGTATAGGCAAACCACAAGAAGCATTAAACTTTTACAATGAGGCTTTGATGATTTTTCGGGAAGTGAGCGAGCGCTCAGTAGTAGCTACTACTCTCAATAGTATTGGTGGAGTTTACAACAGTATTGGTCAACCTCAAAAGGCATTAGAATACTACCAACAAGCTTTACCCATCTGGCAAGAAGTAGGCGATCGCTCTGGAGAAGCTCGTACTCTCAATAATATTGGTGTAGTTTACGATAAGATAGGTAAACCCCAAAAAGCATTAGAATACTACCAGCAAGCTTTACCTATCGTGCGAGAAGTGAACAATCGCTCTGGAGAAGCTCGTACTCTCAATAATATTGGTGAAGTTTACCGCAAAATAGGTAAACCCCAAAAAGCATTAGAATACTACCAGCAAGCTTTACCTATCTTGCGAGAAGTGGAGGATCGTTCTGGAGTTGCTACTATTCTCAATAATATTGGTGCAGTTTACACCGATATTGGTCAACCCCAAAAGGCATTAGAATACTACCAGCAAGCTTTACCTATCTTGCGAGAAGTGGAGGATCGTTCTGGAGTTGCTACTATTCTCAATAATATTGGTGCAGTTTACACCGATATTGGTCAACCCCAAAAGGCATTAG
>NZ_JAAHGT010000597.1 GCF_010672385.1 Okeania sp. SIO2F4 | reverse complement strand
TACAGGCAGAATACATATCTCCACCCCATCCATCATGTAACCAATGAAAAGCTTCATCCTGACCTGTACCATGAAAAATTGTTAGTACAGTATTTCTCACAATATTTGCACTAACACTAACTAATACTGTACTAACCAGTAAAAAAGTTGTCTTAGCGCGACTTGCTATAGCCCCAGTCCAATAAAGCAACATTAGAGAAACATAGATGCTGGTAAATAACATTTTTAAACCTGCACAATGCGGCGCAACCTCAACAATTCTATCCCCGACATATAAATATATTTGTTCAACAATAACCTCCATGTGCAACTGAGTCAAAATAAACCCGGCAACTGCAGCAATAAATTTCTGTAGAGGTAAGGCATAAGGTTCAATTAAGTAGGGAATATGATTAGGACTAGCAAGCAAAATAAAGAGTAGTGGCATACCCATTAATTTTAAACCAGGTATTCCTTTAAACCAAAGGCAAATTCCTGCCAATATTATGGGAAAAGATAAGTTTATTAAGTCTGGAATACCACTGATATACCAAACTCCTGCAATTCCTAATAATACTGCTCCCAAGGGATTAGAAATATTAGGTAAGTTTTCCCATTTATGCCGATTATTCCAAACAATATAAGCAGCAAAAGGTATACCTATTATTCCATGACTAAAATATTCATGCTCTATACTTATACTTTTATTTAGCCACCCATCATACCAATATATGATCAGCGGAGCATACATCAGAAATATTAAAGCGGCGATCGCTATTGTCAGTAAGTTTTGCTCAATGGCAATAGGAAATTTTTGACGAGTTTGCATTTTTTTTTGTTTTATTTATTGCTATTTAAAATTAAACTTTTTTTGATTTTGTAGATAATGAAAAATAATATTATATTTTTCTATTCACCCTAATTTAATAACTTAAATCCATGAATTTTAGATGATAGTTTTATGATAACACCCTGAATTTAAAATCAATGAAGTTAACAATTGTAAGCATTCAGCGGTCAGCTATCAGCTAGCCTCTTGCCTCCTCCGGAGGAGCTGCGCTAACAGAGGAGCTGTGCTAACAGCTATTAGTTATTAACTCATTATATTGGCAAGAGGAATTAGTCTCCAAGGAGAATTAAAAAGTTATGTTTGCGTAGCATTCGGTAAGGAAAGGAAATGTAATTGGTCATCAGTTCATTAATTGATAATTGATAATGGATAATTGATAATTACAAGAAGGTTAAAACCGCTCGGGAATTGAAGATTGGGAAATATCATCTTAAAAGGGGAGGCTTTAAACCACAATTATTTAATTAACAATTAATAATTAATAATTCGGTAATCTTAGTAAGTTATTACATTCAAAAGCTGAGAGCTGACTACTAATAGCTGTTTGCGCAGAATTCCGCAGGAAATGCTTACTAACAATTAGCGTAAGTATTCATTTAGCTCGCGGTCAGTATTTCGGTTTTTTATGCTGAACAAACAAATTTTTTTTGTGAAGGCATTAAACACATTTGCTACGGATAGCTTCAGGTCTTAGGATGTAATTTGAACCATATTTTTAAATGGCACTTTACTCTCTAAATACTGCCATAAAACTTCATTTTGTATAGAACCCATTTTGTATCTTGATCAAGCTAAATACACTTGCTGAAGTAGCTAATATATCCAGCAATTTCAGGCTAGTTCATTAATGGATAATTGATAATTACAAGAAGGTTAAAACCGTAAGGGAATTGAATATCGGAAAATATCCTAGCACTTTTCTCTTTGGTCGATTGGATCTGGCTAGGTTTCCCGAAGAATGCAGAACCGCTCCCCTTTTCATGTCGGCGACAGTCGTTAACGCCCGTTGTGCGCTAGCTAAACGACTACTTTTTCCCCTATGGGGGTCGGCTTTTAACCAAGGTATTTAATTTATAATTATTAATTATTAATTTTTCGGTAATTGCCGAGTATAACTATTTATGCCAATAATGATTAAACCAAGAAATTGTAAGTCTGATGATTAGACAAGGAGATTTTAAATAGGTTCTATAAAGCTGATAGCTGAATACTTACCAATTACTTACCTATAATTTGAAACATTGTCTCAACAACGTGATTAATTTGTTCTTCATTAATTACAGGATACATGGGTAAAGATAAAATCTGTTGACTTAGAATTTCACTGTTGGGAAAATCTCCTTGCTTATAGCCTAAGTTTTGGTAAGCTGGTTGGAGATGACAGGGTATGGGGTAATGGATACCAACAGAAACTCCTGCTGCTCCTAATTTCTCTTTCAGGATATCCCGGTTAATTGGAGATTTGTCAGTGACTCGAATCACATATAAATGATAAATATGACCAGTACCACTCAAATTCTGTATCGGAATAATACCTTTCTCTTTCATGGGGCTGAGGAGGGTATCGTATTTTTGAGCTGCTTGGTTGCGATCGCTATTCCAACCTTCTAAATAAGGGAGCTTGACATTAAGTACGGCAGCTTGTATTGTATCAAGTCTACTGTTTGTACCTACTTCCTCATGGACATATTTACGGGGCGCTCCATAATTACGGAGACTTCGCATTTTATTTGCCACCTCCGCATTGTTAGTAATAACCATTCCTCCATTACCAAAGCAACCTAAGTTTTTACTAGGATAGAAGCTAAACGCAGCAGCAGTTCCTACACTTCCACCATAGTAACCTTCTCTTTGTGCCAAATGAGCTTGGGCTGCATCTTCAAATATAATTAGGTTATTACCTTGAGCAAAGTCTTTTAGTTTACTGGGAGCTACCATTTGACCATAAAGGTGTACTGGCAATATTACCTTGGTTTTGGATGTGACAGCTTTTTGAGCAGCTTCCAAGTCAATTAAGGCAGTTTCAGCATGACAGTCTACTAGCACTGGGGTAGCACCAGCATGAAGTACCCCAATTAAAGTTGCAATAAATGTATTAGCTGGTAAAATTACCTCATCTCCTGGACCAATACCACAAGCTTGAAGTCCAAGTGCTATAGCATTTGTGCCAGAAGAAACTCCAATACCATTTTCCACTCCACAAGCTGTAGCGAATGAGGACTCAAATTTTTCTACTGCTTGACCAAGTATAAAATCTCCTCTTTCTAATACTGCCTGAATCGAATTTTCTAATTCACTTTTAAGTGGTTGATGCTGGAGTTTTAGGTCAACGAAAGGAATATTTTTTGGCATACTCTACATATAATATTAATCGGTTGTTTGGAAACCCGTCAGCTTTGGCTATGGTCTGAAAAACCTTCGGTGACAGAAGTCACATTCTCCTTAAGGGGAGGAGCTTAATGAAGTCAGAACTCAGAAGTTGTTTTTGTCACGAGGGATTTTGAGCAACCCTCCAAAAATATTTCACCAATCAAGGTGGGGTTTGGGGTTTTAGACCCAATTCTTTTGATTACTGCTTTTGGGTATGGTTTTATACATTAAGTTGTCTTAATTGGTATGTATAAGATAGCACAAATAACTCCTGAAAATGATCGGGGCATAAGATTATCTGCTGGTAATCTATCAAATATTGCTACAAATAAGTTGGGTATGTATAATGATCGTCTATATAATCTGGTGCTCTACCACGAGAATTATCAGGGATAAAAACTGGGTATAGTTTTTATGAGTTCAAACATCTCTAGCCCATCAATTGGGATTTTTGGACTACTGGTGCCGCTACGCGGAAGTCAAAATTCAAAAGTCAAAAGTATTGGTTAGTAGTGACACTACAAGGATTTTGTAACTGGTCAGTTATTTCCGCCATCGTGCACCAGAAATTATCAACAAGAACCGATAAAGTCCATTTTTGTTCTATGTTTATTCTCTAAACTAGGTCTCTTTTCCTAAATACTATAATCTTAATAATATTTTATATGTATTATCGAATAATAGAATTTTAAAAATGTTACGATAATGCAGTATGAAAAACTACATTTACCCTTATTGGGTAGCCATTATCTAGTGTAAGTTGGGAAAAAAACAAATGGCTTCAGCTACAGATAATAAAGAAAAACAAAAAGCTTTAGATTCAGTCCTCAAAACCATAGAAAAAAGTTTTGGTAAAGGGTCAATTGTCCGTTTGGGAGATGCTACCCGCATGAAGGTAGAAACAATCCCTAGTGGGGCACTAACCTTAGACTTAGCATTGGGAGGGGGCTTACCCAAGGGCAGAGTTATTGAAATCTATGGGCCAGAAAGTTCTGGAAAAACTACCCTGGCATTACACGCGATCGCCGAAACTCAGAAAACTGGAGGTATAGCAGCTTTTGTAGATGCAGAACACGCTCTAGACCCTACTTATGCTGCTGCATTAGGAGTAGATATTGAAAATTTATTGGTCTCTCAACCTGATACTGGCGAGATGGCTTTGGAAGTGGTGGATCAACTTGTTCGTTCTGTAGCTGTTGATATTGTGGTTGTTGACTCGGTAGCAGCATTGGTACCTAGGGCTGAAATTGAGGGAGATATGGGAGATTCTCACATGGGTCTTCAGGCTCGTTTAATGAGTCAAGCGCTACGGAAAATTACAGGTAATATTGGTAAATCTGGTTGTACGGTGGTCTTTCTCAACCAACTTCGCCAAAAAATAGGTGTTGTCTATGGTAATCCAGAAACTACTACTGGTGGTAATGCTCTTAAATTCTATGCTTCGGTCAGACTTGATATTCGTCGCACACAAACTCTGAAGAAATCTTCAGAGGAATATGGTATTCATGCTAAGGTAAAAGTTGCTAAAAATAAGGTGGCTCCTCCGTTCCGCATTGCTGAATTTGATATTATTTTTGGTAAAGGAATTTCTAATGTTGGCTGTATTATTGACTTAGCGGAAGAGACGGATGTAATTAAACGTAGAGGTGCTTGGTATAGCTACGAAGGAAGTAATTTTGCTCAAGGTCGAGAAAAAGCTATTGCCTATATGGAAGAAAATGTTGACTTTGCCAAAAAAATTGAAGATAAAGTTCGGAAACAATTAAGTGAGGGTGCTGTAGTTTCGGCTAATTCTGTGGCACGGGTTGATGAAATAGAAGACGACGAAGATGAGGATGAAATTCTAGAGGAAGAGTAAATTTTAGCTGTACTTTAGTGTTTCATAGTTGCGTTAATTGGATATCTAAAAAATTACGCAACTATAATCTTTTTGGCGTTGCTAATTGTTCAATAATTAATAATTAACAATTAATAATTAGGGTTTGCGTATGGAAAGTATGAGTAGTAGGGCTAGGATTCAGGGGTCGTAGGGGCGATTCGCGAATCGCCCCTACAGGATAAACGGGGAATTTAGAGGAGCAGGACTTACGCCAAGGTACTATATATAGAGTTGAGAAACTATAGCGCTAGAGTTTGGAACGCCATATACATGGTCTGATGTGTAAGTCCTAACATTGCTAAATTATCTCAATCAGATCTCAAATTTATAGAGACCATATGACTATATTTAACTATATGAGGAGTTACGCCAATTTACTATATATAGAGTTGAGAAACTATAGCGCTAGAGTTTGGAACGCTATATACATGGTCTGGTGCGTAAGTCCTAACATTGCTAAATTATCTCAATCAGATCTCAAATTTATAGAGACCATATGACTATATTTAACTATATGAGGAGTTACGCCAATTTACTATATATAGAGTTGAGAAACTATAGCGCTAGAGTTTGGAACGCTATATACATGGTCTGGTGCGTAAGTCCTAACATTGCTAAATTATCTCAATCAGATCCCAAATGTATAGAGACCATATGAATATATTTAACTATATGAGGACTTACGCCAATTTACTATATATAGATTTGAGAAACTATAGCGCTAGAGTTTGGAACGCTATATACATGGTCTGGTGCGTAAGTCCTATATATATGACTATATTTATGTATAAAGTTTATCTCAACGTTGGTCCTTGACCCGCGCTCTCCCGCAGGGGAGCGTCGCATGGGAAAACCAATCAATGTTGTGGTTTCACATATAATATGCTACAATGTAAACATTGACAAATAAACAGTAGATGGTCGAAAAAGCGTACAAATTTAGATTCTACCCAACTCCTGAACAGGAAAATCTG
>NZ_JAAHGT010000596.1 GCF_010672385.1 Okeania sp. SIO2F4 | reverse complement strand
TGATTTTCGGGCGGCCAGAGATAACTATCGTATTATACTGCTTTATAAGGTAAATTATTAACTAGGTCAAAACTCTAAGGAGTTCTGATAGGGCCGCTTGGCCTAGAAGTATCCGGCTTACTTAAAATCCGAACAGGTGCCGCCCAAGCCGGTCACAATGGTGCAGGTGTTGTAAACCAGCATACCCTGATAGCTGCCTGCGGGAGTGCCCTTTTCCCCGATGCCGTCGGCAATCAGCACATCCTCTGAAATATTCACGCCTGCCTCATTGGCGACGGTGCCCAGCACCTTGTCGTTGGCGGTTAGCTCCGCAAACAAAACGGGGACGCCGATCGCCTTAATCCTCTCGGATAGGGATTTAACCTTAGCTGCTGTGGGTTCTTCCTCGGTTGAGAACCCCAGCAGGGTACCTTCGACCACCAGACCATAGGCTCTGGCGTAATAGCTCATGGCATCGTGGGTGGTAATCAGACGGCGCTGATTCTCTGGAATGGTGGCAATTTGTTTGGGAATCCAGGCGTCTAAGCGCTCCAACTTACTGGTGAGGGTATCAGCATTGCTCGTGTAGGTATCGGCATTGTCGGGGTCGATTTTAATCAGGGTTTGCTCGATTTGCTCTACCATGCGGATGCCGTTTTCAACGTCATGCCAAATGTGGGGGTCTGGTTCTTCCTCCACTTCAATAATATCCTGGACGGCTTCTTCGTGTACCGCCACTTTGGGGGCTGGGGTGGTGCTTGCTTCCGCCATCTCAATAATCGACGGCTCAAAGTTCATCCCCGCGTAGAAGACGGCATCCGCTACCTCGATCGCCCGTCGGTCAGACGGCCTAGCTTGATAGGTGTGCGGGTCTTGTTCATAGTCGATCAGACAGTTGGGTTCCAACACCCCCTTCGCAATTTGCTCCACCATGCTGCAGAGAACGCTGTAGGAGGCGACGACCTCCGGAGTCCCGCCATCTGCCTGGGCGATTTCATCGGCATCTCTCCCTTCCCTCTGGGTGGCTATCGTCTCAGCAGTGCCGCCACCAGCCGCCAAGCCAACCACAACTGCTAAAGCAGCAAAAGTGCCTGCAAAACGAGGCTTTAACTGAAATAAAAAACCCATTGAAGTCTCCTGAATAAGTATATAATCGAGAAAATATCTTATTAAGTCCAGAACATGACCGTGGCAAACAAACCCAGTCTGTATCTGTAACAGAAGGTTGTCGCAACTGAGCAGACTGAAAAATTCAGTCGCTCCCCTTGGCAACCCTCCGGAAGTCTTATCTAGCAGCATTATGCAGCCAAACGACAACTCTCAATTCCCCCTCAACTGGGAAATTGTTAAATTTTGATATATATTCGCAATAGTATACCATCATCATATTTTATCATATTTATATCATATTTTTTTCATTTTCTATTCACTTTTTTCTAGAGGCAGACTATGCTGATTGTTAAAGATTTGTCCGTGAGGTATCGCAGTTTCACGGCGCTCAACAATGTGAGTTTTACCTTTGACCCTGGCGAGTCAGTGGGGATCATTGGCCCGAACGGGGCGGGTAAAAGCACGATGGTCAAAGCCATGCTGGGGCTGATTCAGTCGGCTACGGGTACCGCACTGCTGAAAGGGAAACCTCTGACACAGCAGCTTTCGCAGGTTGCCTACGTGCCCCAAAGATCGCAAATTGATTGGGACTATCCCGTCACTGTCTGGAATGTTGCCATGATGGGTCGTACCCTGCAAACCGGGCTGTTTCGTCGGCCCAGTCGCCAATCTCGCGAGCTGGTGAAGGCGGCGCTACAGCGGGTGGGAATGTACGAGTACCGCGATCGCAGCATCAGCGACCTATCCGGGGGGCAGCAGCAGCGGGTCTTTTTAGCCCGCGCCATGGCCAAAGAAGCCGAACTCCTGATTCTGGATGAACCCTTCATTGGAGTGGATAAGAAAACGGAATCCATTATGTTCGACATTTTTAACGAGCTGAAGACCCAGGCTAAAACCTTGCTCATCATCACCCATGACCTCAGCGAAACCCTGGATAATTACGATCAGCTGTTATTGCTGAACAAGCACATTGTCGCCAAAGGCCAGCGCCACGAAGTCATGACAGAAGATAACTTGCTTACCGCCTACGAAGGGCCGGTACTATCCGTCGCCGCCTAATATCTACACTATCGGAATTGATCAATCAAAAGGAGAATTTCTTGAACGTACTACTTGAACCCCTCAACTTTGAATTCATGCGCAATGCTCTGATTATGGGAATTTTGATGGGCATTTTGTGCGCTGTCGTGGGCAGCTACATGATCGTGCAGCAGATGAGCATGATGGGGGACATGATTGCTCACTCTATCATGGCCGGGTTGCCGGTGGCAGTTTTTCTGAGGTGGCCTCTGTCGGTGGGGGCGTTGCTGGCGGGGGTGGTGAGTGCCGTCGTGCTGTCGGGCATTGAGTCGCAATCCCGGCTAAAGCTGGATGGCGTAATGGCATTGATCTTTTCATCGTTTTTAGCCATTGGCACAACACTGGTAACGGTGCTGCCAGGAGCAAACCGTATCGATGTGATTCACATTTTGTTTGGCGACATCCTGGGGGTCAACCAGAACGATCTGAAACTGACCTTCGCCATCACATTAATCATTCTGATCGGCGTCTGGCTGTTTTACAAAGAGCTGTTGTTTTACACCTTTGACCCCATTGGTGCTCAGGCCGGTGGCATGAGGGTCCGCTGGTATTACCTCGGCATGGTCACCGCCATTAGCCTGACGGTGGTTGCCAGTCTGCAAACCGTAGGAGTTTTACTGGTGATGGGTATGCTGGTGGCACCTGGAATCACGGCTTATCTGCTGGTCAAAGAGCTGCACCAGATGATGATTGTGGGCGGCTGTCTGGGGGCATTTGCCAGTATTGCCGGGATGTATTTGAGCTATTACCTGGATATTCCTTCGGGGTCTGCCATCGTTCTAGTAGCTTTTGGGCTTTTTATGCTGGCGTTCCTGTTCAGTCCATCCCAGGGGATTTTGACACAATCTAGCTTTGTTAAAGACATCAACCATTAATGAAGTCAGAAGTTAGAAGTCAGAAGTCAGAAGTTATTTTTGTAACGGGGATTTGTTGTATGAAAACATATAGTTACCCCACAAGATCCAACCATATGTACTTCATACTTCTACAACTATTGTCCAATAAATAAATCATATCAAATCCGCTGGCTACGGTTCCCGAGAAATCGGAGTGATATAATTCTACCATTAGTATTGGTTAAAACTCCTAGTTGATGGAGGGTTTGGAGACCAAACCCCTACAGGAAATGAATTCTAGCGATACTACCGGATTTGATATCAAACATCAATCTTTGATAAAAAAAGGCTGAAACTTATACCTGTAAAGGCTTTGAACCATTTAACTATTGGCCAATAAATGAATAAAGCATCAATCTATAGAAATAGGGTGATATAGCTGCCACTAGGTTCACCTTTTATGTCGGGGACAACCGAAGAGCGGAACGGATGTTCTATTACCACTTTCATGCAACAAAGCCCAGCCAATTTGTCGCTTCAGGAGTCGCAACTTGTTTTTGTAATTGGGCGATCGCTGCTTATACTGCTGCAAGCTTTTCCTCAAAAGAACAAGTCTTTCTTGGTCTTACTCAGCGTCCATAGGCATAATCCCGCCTTCCACAGGATTGGTCAAGCGATCGCAGATTTTAGTTAAAACCTAAACTGAGTCCGGAATGTACTAACCCAAATAGTATCATTAACATCATCGTGATTAGGATTAGTAATCACAAATAAACCAGGAGTCAAAGAGATATTATCATTAACTTGAAAACGATAAATTGCCTCTATATGTATAGATGTATCATCATCCTTCAATGCATCATCATCACCCCCATCAGTAACAATAGGAGGAACACCTACCATCAAACCACCCATATTTCCTTCTCTCAATAAATCTGGGAAGGCAAAATACAACATTCCATTAATGATAGTAATATCATCATCATCGCCATTGCTAGTTTCTGGTCGTGCCCAAGTCGAACCAAACCAACCTCCCACTTCCAACTTTTCATTCACTCTCCAATGAGCTTGGAAACCAACGTTATCAGCAGTCGTGGCAATACCATCGAAGGGGTCTTGAGCTTTAAAACTACCAGTACCATTAGTAATATCTACCCCATCGTCACCCCAATACTTACGCACATAACCCAGAGTAAATGCCAAACTATCTGATGGTTCAATCACAAGTTGACCTAATGCACTGTAAGCACCATTGAATGCACCCGCACCCTCTTGAGGATTCGCCGGATCGTCTGCTAAGTAGGCTATATTTACCTGAAACTTATCATTAAATGCGTAGCTAAAACCAACACCTGCATTAGCAGGACCACGGAAACTTGTTGGGTTGCGTCGTCCGAATCTAGAAATAGTCCCATCTCCTTCATCTGCAAAGGGTGTCAGAACTAAGGAAACGTCATCTAGGTCAACTCCAATAGGACCGATTAGAGCTTGGGCACGTTCTCCAATAGGAAACTGATAGAACATTAGGTCAATACCAAAATCATCACTACCATCACCCTCATCAATAGAGGCAAGAGTCATTAAGGTATTAGTGAGTTCTGGTTCGCTCAACTCATTAAGATTATTAGCTTGTAGACGAGTAAAGAGCAAATCTTCTCCAGTAAAGCTAGTCTCAAACTCTAGCCTGACACGATAAGAAAGAGAGGTCTCGGTTTTGTCATTGCCAGAAGATTCTCCACGCGCTGATGCTCTTTCTCCAAAGGTATCATTTAACCAAAACAGAACTTCACCATTGAGTTTGGTGGTAGTGGAAAATTGGTTGCTTTCTAGTTCTGCTGTGCGTGCTTCTAAAGAATCTACACGACCCCGCAATGCTGCTAGTTCGGCTGCAAATTCTTCTTGTAAGCGTTGCAATACGGCTAAGTCTTCTCTGGTAACTAGGTTACTGGTTGCTGCTGCAATTAATTCTGTAATTCTGTCTAAGCAAGCATTTAATCCGGCAGCAAATTCAAAGCGAGTCATGGCGCGGTTGCCTTTGTAGGTGCCGTCTGGATAACCTGCGATACAACCATAACGTTCTACTAATGATTGTAATGCTTGGAATGCCCAATCTGTAGGCTGCACGTCTGATAATTGGGAGACAGATGTCACCTGATCTATTGCTTCTTCTGCTTCTAGCTCAGATACAGTGGGCATTGCTAATGAGGGGTCATCCATTGGTAGGGGACGAAATGCCTGGGCAATTTGTATTGGGGGAGTGGCCTGAGCAGCATTGGCTATAAATAAGGTGGTACTCAGAATAACGGGGCTATATTTTCTAGCTTTCTTAAAAAATATTTTCATTAATTTTTGACTCACTCCTATTAATTGTTCGTGGTATACCCTACTTAGTAAAGGATAAAAAGCAAATAATATCCTAACTGACTGCTGTGCAAGGCTTGTCAGAAAATAATTACTTATTGAATTTGTTTATTATTAACTCTTTATTTGGAAGTGTCAAGTTGAAAAAATTAATGGCCTCGGAATTTGCAGGGTAAACAAAATTATTTACCTATTCTAATTCTCTGCAATCTTTAGAAGGCAAAGAATTCAGCTTGTATAGATGTTTCATTAGTGGATAATGGATAATTACCTCTGGTTAAAACCGTAACGGAATTGAATATAGAAGCCCTAAGCGTATCTTCATAAATTTAGCAAGGAGACAGGAGACAGGAGGGAAGAAGAAAAAGGGAAGATATGTGGAGAAATAATACACAAAATTCAACACTCCACGACTATGATTTTCGGTCAAAATTGATGCGCGAAAAGACTTGAACGCCATAATTATATAGATCTCAAATGGGTTCTATAAGAGACTGTTTGTAAAGGAAATATAAAAAGGAGATAGGGAATAGGGAATAGGGAATAGGGAATAGGGAGGAAGAAATCAAGTACTCCCCTACTCCCCCACTCAATGTTTGGGTCAAGGCACAGAGCGATACGCATCATCAGATTCTTGAGGCCATTGGTATTACTCGCGTGGTCGAACCCGAGGGCGAATATGGTCGGC
>NZ_JAAHGT010000595.1 GCF_010672385.1 Okeania sp. SIO2F4 | reverse complement strand
TAATCATAAATTCCAAACTAAAAATATATTTATCTCTATTGCGACATACGCAATAGTAGACTCAAACCTTTTAACAGACTAACTTTAAAGTCATTGGCAATAGCAATTTTTCCCTAAAGCGAGCGCTGCGACTCTTCTCAAAACTCTATCTAGACAAAAAAGCTGAATTAATCATAAATTCCAAACTAAAAATATATTTATCTCTATTGCGTATGTCGCATGGGGTAGACTCAAACCTTTTGAGACAGCAATAATTTAACTTCTGACTTATGACTTATGACTTCTGACTTCAGTAGTAGGCACAATTTCTGGCAAATATTCTGAAATTAAATAATGCCCCCCAACTTTAGAACCTGCAGTTTCCGGGTCTAATACTGGTAAAAAATTAATATTTCCTTCTTCCTCTGTTTGAGCATTAAACGAAGGCAACCAATTTAGTAAAGGTAATGGCAATAAAGTCGAAAAGTTAGTGATAATTACCAACAACCACAAATTATCAAAATTTGTCTCTGTAACTTTTAACCAGTGCATTAATAAAGCACCACCTTCATGGGAAATCAATCCAGCTAAATTATAAATAGACATTAATAAAGCAAATAAAGTTGCTTCTACTCCCGGTGGGCAAAGTCTAGCAGCCAAAACTAAGACTGGCATAAAAGCAATTTCTCCCATTACCGTCAGAACTAAACTATCTCCTAAACTAAACCAATGATCGTCAATGCCTAACGCTCTATTAGTATGAGTAACTAATAATAAAGTAGTCATTCCTAAAACAGCGGAAATAATTGTAGACCATCCGAAAATTTTCCGAAACGGAACAGATTTAAAAAAGCGTTGAAATAGCCAAACACCAAATAAAGCAGCAATACTTGTTACTAACCGTATCCTGCCTAAAAATTCTGGTTGAAATCCTAATTCATTTGTGGAAAAGAAAAAGAAAGCTGACTCAGAATTTGGGGTAGCTTGCCAAAGAAATAGAAAAGCAGTTGGTAATAGAATTGATTTTTTTGTAATTGCTTTTCTTACCTGTTTAATTTGCTGTTTTACGTTGTCAAAGTTAATCCCAATAGTAACTTTTTCTTCATCAATTAAGAAAGGTACGGCAGAAACAATTAAAGGAAAAGTAGCCGTAATTAAAAATACAGTTTGATTGCTGAAATGTTCTAGTAAATAACCACTAAAATAAGCAGTTATTAACCCTCCTAATGCTGCGGCAGACCAACATAAAGATTGTAGAGAACCTGTACTACTGACAGATTCTTTTTGTACTTTTTGTACAACTAAAGAGTCAACTATTACATCACTAATAGCTACTGATAAAGAACTCATAGCGATCGCTGCTGTAGCTGCTAGTGGGGTATATACCCACTTTGCCAATGCAACCCAAGAAAATGCTCCTAGTATTCCAGAGAAAATTATGTAAGGTCGTCGTCGATAGCCAAATATTGGCGCTCCGTCGGAAATGAAGCCAAAAACCGGTTTAATCATCCACGGTATGGCGACAATGCCCAATAATGCCGAAACTTCAGCCGGACTCATAGCCAATTCATCTTTGAGAAAGAAGCTCACAGCTAAACGCCCCAGTCCTAAAATTCCTTGAACAAAGTAAACAAGTAGTATGGCTATAAGTTCCGGTGTTGGCTCATTCCCAAAAAATACCTTTTGTTTGAGGGATTTTTTGAGCTTGATTATGCCTTCAGAAGATATGAACATAAGTGAAGGTTTATTAAGATTTTGTAAATAAAATTATCTTATCTTATCGTAAATACCACTTTTTGGCTAATATTTAAGTCGAAATTATAAAAATTTTTCTTAATTTATTTGCATTATTAGAGATTTTATGGTTTGCAACTATCTCTGGTCTGAATTTAGAATAGTAATATCATCAATACTAACCAAAGTTTTCATTAATTATTGTCAATAACTAGGTTTTTAGTTCCTTTTCAAAAAGATGGAAAATGGGGGTAGAAAGATAAAGATAGAAATGTGGTGATTCCCCCATAATTAGAAGCAGCAGATTAGTTTTCTTTAGGAAGAGCATAAATCTAGATTAATAATCAAATTGAATACATTGATTATTGTGGATTTTTTGTGATATTAATCAACCACAAACCCCAGAAAATAATGATGAAAAAATAACCGATAGTGCTGATTAATTAGTAAGATTTAAAGAAAATGAGAGACATGATTATAAAAACATAAAAAGATCAGTGATAATACCTTCTATTTCTCTAGTATTTTGGCATTTTTATGAAGGTATAGCACTTGTAAAACTAGATTTAAAGTAGGGTTATATAAACTCTAAAAGGAAAAGTTGTAATAGATTTTGTCTATGATTTTGCTGAGAGTTTTTATCAAGGAATAGCAGGAGTAATGCTAGAAAATATGGTTATATAAATTATCGCGGAGAGGAAATTATAACAAATTGGAATAATGAGTTGGAGAGGTTTAATGTAGAAGTTACATTTTTTAAATGGGGTAAAAAGAGAGGATATAGCGTTTCCCAAGCTCTCGGAGGTACAGTTGTTTTCTTCTTTATCTACTGCTACGGAACAAGAATTACTACTTCCCATTCCCTTTCCCCCATTCCCTTTCCCCAGTGCGCGTGTTCCCTAAAACCAAAGAATGCGCGTACCTCACGCTTTTTGGGAATTGCTATATATTAATAGAAATGGGGAAGTAGTGGCAGCACCTACTAATCAAGATTTACCAAAAAAAGAAATAACTATACTGAAATCAAAATTTGCTAAAGGAGAGTCTAGAAAAATCACAAAACAACAATTAGAAAATCCCAATCATTCAAAAGGTAGAAGAAAACGCAAAAGAACTAAGATAGAAATAAATGATAAATGACAAAAATATTCTCAAGATAAACCAAAGTTTTTACAGCAAAATTATAGTTTTGTTGATTTAGGCGATCGTATTTCTACTCCTAGAAACTTTAGAGATTGAATGTATCAGGAAATATAAACAGGATATAGGAAATAGGGAATAATACCAATTTAAAAAAAGAATGCTATACTTATGTGAAATTTCAACTATTAAGTAATTCACACAGAGAGAATAACTTTTTGGATTATTATTCCCTAGAAGCGTGTGAATTATTCACATTTTTACCGAATTATTAATTAATTATTAATAATTAATTAATTCTGGTTTAAAGCCTCCCCTTTTAAGGGGAAAAAAGCGGTCGGAAAGCGGAGCAGTCCGTTAGGATGGGATGGCGAGGTTTCCCGAAGAGTGCAGAGCCGCGTTTCATGTCGCGTTTGCGCAATTATTCCGTAGGAAAGCGAAACGCAATTCAAGTCGCTCCGCGTTTCATGTCGGCTCAAGCGCCGAAAACGCCATATCCAATCGACCAAGAGAAGAAATGATATTTCCCAATCTTCAATTCCCGAAAGGTTTTAACCTTCTTGTAATTATCAATTATCCATTATAAATTATCAATTAATGAATTCTCCCCCACTCCCCCAGTTAAGAAAGTATAGCAAACATCTATCAAATTGGTATAAGGAGGAAGAAATCAAGACAACTATTTATCACTTAAAAATCTAGGAATATATTTACCAATGGCGAACTTGATAATTGATAATGCCAATACCTAAAGGTTGAAAGCCTATATTTACCAATGGTGAACTTGATAATTGATAATTTCTAATTGATAATTAGAGATAGCTTTTATTAATCAATAATTGATAATTAGAGATGGTTTTCATTATCCATTATCCATTAAAAATATTTCCTTATATTCAATTCCGTTACAGTTTTAACTAGAGGTAATTATCCATTATTCATTATCAATTAATGAAGCTATACCTCCTACCTTAGAAATGAATTATGTTTCAAGCAACTCGTCGCCGTTTAGCAATTTGGTACACTACAGTCACAGCCATTTTATTAGTGATATTTACCACTGGGTTTTATATATATTTCCGTAGTACCCTAATCGAACGCATCGATGATACATTGCTTCATGTAGTAGAAATAGTAGAGCGATCGCTGGTCATCGAACCTACTTCCATATCTCCCAAAGAAAATAGTAAAAAACTAGGTATCAACCTTCAAGCTAGCTTTCGAGATAATGCCAAAACTGTAGAAGATGACCACATCGATCTTGAATGGTTTAGTCCCACAGGAGAATTACTTTGGTCAACCTTTTCTGAACCTCTAAATATTCCCATACATTCCAACCGTATTGGAGAAACAGTGCGAATAACTCCCCACTCTGGAAAAATTGAAACATTACAACCCATCACGGAGAATAGTTTACTGCTACGACAGGTGACAGACAGAGTAGAAGTAGGTCGTCAAGTCTTAGGATATTTGCGAGTTAGTCATCCTTGGTTTGAAGTAACAAAACCAATTCGTCAATTAATCCTAGACTTAAGTATCGGTATCTGTTTAGTCGTAATTTCTGTGGCAGGTATCGGTTGGTTGCTTTCCGGGTTAGCAATACAACCAGTACGAGAATCTTATCAACATTTGAAAAAGTTTACTGCTGATGCTTCCCACGAACTCCGAAACCCCATAGCAATGATTCAAACTAATGTCCAGGTAGCTTTGGCAGACCCTAAGTTAGCATCATCCGAACATCAACAACAACTACAAGTGATTGAACGTTTGACTCGTCGTTTGGGGCGCTTAGTAGATGATTTACTATTTTTGGCACGTCAAGATAGTAAAATAGTGCAGTCCGAGTTTTCACCAGTACCCTTGGATGCTTTGTTGATAGAAGTAGTAGAAGAACAACAGGCGATCGCCACTGCCCAAAGTATAAATCTAGAATTAAAAATTTCCTTACCTGATTTTATTGAAGAAAATTCTACATCCAACCAGAACTCTACATCGAACTATAAATATTACAAAAATCAAGACAACTCTCAAATTATCAAACATCCTGTATCTGAAGAAGATATTACACTTACAGGAGATTGGGAACAACTGGCCAGGTTATTTACAAATTTGATTAGTAATGGTATGCAGTATACCCCATCTGGTGGCCATCTCGTAGTAGAGTTGCAGCGCCTTCCAAAAGCTAAAAAGCAAATTTTGAGAACTCAGAAAAGGGAACTAGGCGATACCTCTGAGAATAGTGGAGTAATTTTTAGAGGTTGTCAAAATCTTAAAACTGATTGTCTCAAAGTAACAGTTAAGGATAATGGTATAGGCATTTCCAATGAAAATTTGTCTCGTTTATTCGATCGCTTTTATCGAGTAGACCCCGCTCGTTCCCATCGCGGTACAGTTGGGTCAGGTTTAGGGTTAGCGATCGCTCTAGCCATAGTTGAAAATCATCATGGTCAAATATCGATTGAAAGTAGTTCCCAAGTAGGTACTATGGCCACTGTTATTTTGCCTTTACATCAGAGTTAGGCCAACCTCATTTACCGAATAATTAATAATTAAATAAGTAGTAGACTGTGCAACATTTAACCTGCGCAAAGCTATGCACCTTGAATCTGTATAGCATCACCGATTAAAGTAATGGCAGATTAGCTGCAACCTACATTCCGCACTTCAAAACGTAGCATAAAAAATCAGGAGTCCTAACTCCGGACTCCGGAGTTAGGAGTTAGGAGTTAGGAGTCAAGAGTTAGGAGTCAGGAGTAAATAATTAAGCATAAATACTTAATATTTTTCTGATAATTTGACTCAACAGAAAGGTGAATAAATAGGAGCTATATAGTATAAATACTTAGCCAGTTACCGATTTTTATACTACTTTTAATGTTATAAGTTGACGTGGGGAATGTGAGCTGCAAAGCTCGGAACATAATATTACGAGCGCCGTTCCAATCCCGATGTGCGGTATAACCACACTCAGGACACTGAAACTTTTGATTTCCACCTAACTTATCGTGAATATCACCGCATTTAGGGCAAGTTTTAGACGTATAAGTCTTCTTAAAAAGAAGAAGTAATTATTAATTTTTAACTAGCTAGCTCGCTTTTAGCCCATACGCTAGCCTCCTGCGGAGGAACTGCGAAATTCAGCTTTTTGAGCGATCGTTTAAATCCCCGGTTTCTATAAACCGGAAGGTGCGCGGAGGGGTAACAT
>NZ_JAAHGT010000594.1 GCF_010672385.1 Okeania sp. SIO2F4 | reverse complement strand
GCTCTAAATTCCAAGCGTACACACATACATATCTCTGCCTCCCAATTTAGACGACGAATAGAATGTGAGCCATAAGTGAATATAAATTAACAAGAGTAAAATAGACGTAGACACGCACGCCAGGGACGTCGGGTCGACCTCCGCTTATGTAGCTGCTTCCATTCCTTGGATTGCATTATCACCAATACTCTCAGCTTCAATTGAACTTGGTCCGATTTCTTGGACTGAAGAAGTACTCAACTCTCCAGATGAACTGTCAGTTTGTGTCAAGCTGCTCACAACTGTTTCGAGAACTTCTAACTGTTTAGTTGTGAGTTCTTGGAGTGATTGAATGGCTTCTGTTAAATTGGATTTGTCTGAGATATCAGTTTGATTTGTAGGGCCTGTATCACTGGGAGTATTGTGATTTGGTTCCATTATATTCATATTCCCAGTAGGCATTGTTTCGTTAGTCATAGTTTCCTCTATAATCCTATATATCGTTTTGAAGTTATTTTTTGATTCTGTCTCTTGCTCATCAATTTCCTCCCTGACTTATCAGTAATCAAATTGAGTCAGCATCCCTCTGAGAATTTCAGAGGTGTCCTTTAATTTCTGTATTCTCCCCCATTCTCCAGCATTGGCAGCTTTTCGGTTATATTCACGAATCAAATCCCGTAGGGACAATACAGGAAATCCTCTGACAAAGGCTACTTTAGGCCAGAAATTCTTTTCCACAAGAATCTTGACAACTAAGGGACGATAGTGGAAGTTTCCCAGAGTTTCTTGCTGATGCCAAAATAGGTATATTTCACCATTCCCTCCAGTCTGAATATTGAATTGATTGGGATGGTTTGTTAGATATGTATTGACTGCAGGCGCGATCAAAGCCTCCCTGACGATATTAGGATTAGCACCACTATCCCAAGCAAATATTTTTAATTCGATATAGGTAACTGGATCTAGTTGTGCTTTTGATTCCGTTTTTAACTGAGCATATTCTGCATGCAGATGGGCAGCAAAGCTTCCACAGACTGCAAATTGAACTTCTATCTCAGTTTCATTTTCTGAAAATACCGAACTGTTATGAAGTTCTTTAACAAAGTTCTCAAGCATGGTGCGCGTCTGGTTCTGCGTCTGAGTTGCTTGCTGCCCAAAACCAAAGAACTCAGCTCTATTCTTGAAATTCAACTCGAACATTGTAGAAAGTTTGTTAGCCAATGCAACCCACTGTAAAAGCATTCCGTGTGTAACAGGGTTCCAGTTATTCTTAGCAATGTCTGCCTGAACTCCGTTTTCCACTTCGATAGGGATTGTTATATTAGGAATTGTCTGACTTGTATTTTGAAAAGAATTATCAACCATTGATGCTAAATCAAATTCGTTCCCTAAATCATAGGCATCCATAAATTGTTTCAGCATGATAGGAATCAGCCGAGTTACATAAATAGGTTGATTAGGTATATCGACTATTGCCAAGGAATTCGGAAAAATATTTTTCGCTTCAATTTCATTACGTTTCTGAACCACAATATCGTCCAACCTGGGATCATCATTGTTGTTTAAATTCATTATCTGAAATAAACGTCTTACCCGTTTGGTAATCTTATGAGGAGCAGGTGATTGACCAGCAAGAGCCTCCCGCATCATTGCCATGTATTCATCAACGTAGTAAAGATGACCTGGTATTGGGAGTTCGTTGACTTGTCGCGTAATATAAGGACGTGTGTGATACCAGTGTTCCATAGCTTCGATGGAGTCCCGTCGGGGAATACCAATATCGATAAGTTCTGCTTTGCAACTGCCTTGTTCGTCGCCAGGCTCCGTCGGGAGGTCGGAAAGTAAATTGCTTTCATCCAGTGCGTCTATCAAGTCGTCATCTTCAAGAGAGCGATTCCGTACCATTTCAATGGTGACATCATCTGCATGCAGATTAATAAGCATAAAGAACTCTTGCTTAAATTTCCTCAATTTATTAAGGACGAGATTATGTACTTTATTGAAAGTCTCATACCAATACTCGGCAGGCAGATCTGGCTTGATGATAATACCCGTATCCCAGTCATTTTTTCCACTGCCTGGGTCTTTTAACAAGGTAGCTTGGGCACGTCCTCCTTTGAGGTGAAAGAAGAAGTTTTCTTGTCTGGGATCCAACTCTCTCAAAGCGTCGTCGAGTTCTATAATTTTGCTTTCTAACCAGAGAGGAACCCATTTCATACCTAAACTATTATTGATTAAGTCAGTTAGTGTTCCACTGGCATTCCGCTTATCCCCTTGGTTCACTCCAAGATTGGAGACAACTTGAAATGGTACCATTAGCCGGAAGAGATAAAACGGTTCAATGCTGAAGATCATAGATATCTTGGCTAGCCCTTCTACAGCTCTGCCAAGCTCCATTTGCACATCAGTAATCAGGTTTTTAGATGCGTTTTCAAGGTCATTACAGGTAATGGCTTCATCATTTAGATACGCACGCCAAAGGCGCAAGTTATCTTCTACCTTGATTAGGATTGGTATATTAGCATTCTTGAAATAAGAATATTCAGGAAAATCTACGAAACTTGATTGTACCTGATCAAACTCCAAAAGAACCTCCAAAAGACGTTTTTTGGTAAGGAGAAAGTAATCTGGATCGTTATTTTGAGCCAGTGATGAAGTTCTTAAATCCCAGTAAATCCCGTTAAGTTCATTTTTGGCTAAAGTGAATTGTGCTACGGGAGATTTATCGTTGACAGGTGGCTCTTGCGTTAGTAATTCTGGTTCAGTAGCATGGAATGCAAAAAAAGATTGTAACTTTTTATATTCTGCATTTTGTCTCTCGTCGCTACCTTTTGGATAAGCTTGTGCAGCTTCTCGAACTGCTTTTTGATGAATTGTCTCTAACTGCTGAAGAGGATGTATATCAGTACCAAACCATCCAACTGCCAAGTCTTTACACGATCCAAATTTTATATTCAATCCTGTTTCAATAGTTGCAGCTTTGGCTACTTCAGAAAGAGCATGTTCGCCTGGGTTATCTTCCTTATTGATAGAGGATATTCCAATGTCTTCATTTTCCGACGATGATTCTCCATCTTTGTTTGTCCAAGACTTCTGCCACAACTCACTCTTAGTGCCAATCACAAACGCATCAAGGCGATCGCTACCCCTCGCTACAGCAGCCGGAGCCGAAATACAAGTACCTCCAAGATTCTGCCATTCACTCCACTGATTATTCTCCATGAAACGATGGTAGAGGTGATTATCTGTTTCGACAATATCCGTACTAATTGTGAATAGATCGATCGTTTCTGGGCTTCGGCTAGTCGCACTTATACCTAAAATGCTAGGTCCCCCGACATTTTCCCAGCCTGTCCATGTTCTCCCATCTCCCCAGGCGTGATAGATATGCTTATCAATTCCGACAGCAAAAATATCAATGTGTCTCACTTTCCGGGAGACAGCAGCTGGAGTATGAATACAGGTTGAACTTATTTCCCAATTTTCTTGACCTTCTAATATCAGAGGTTGCCAATTCTCCCACGATTCTCCATCCCAATATTTGTGGTAGATGACACTATTCGTTCCGACAGTAAATAGATCGATGCGGTTGTCTGCCCAGGATGTTGCAGTTACTCCATGAATGCAAACGCCACCCAAACTTTTCCATTCACTCCATTGCTCGCCATTCCAAGACTTTTGATAAACTTGTTTATCTTTAGCAATACCAAAAACATCAATCAAATTTGTATCCCGTGAGACAGCAGATGGAGGATAGATAAAAGCTCCCTCTAGACTTGTCCAATCGAACTTCAATTGATCGTTTTCATAGCATTTGTGGTAAAGTTTGCTATCTAATCCGATACCAAAAACATCAAGACGATTGTCACGTCCACAAGCTGTTGGTCCTGAGATCAATGTTCCCTCTAAGCTCTTCCAAATATTCCATGACCCTCCTATTGTTAGAAGATCATTTACGTTGACTTGCCCTGAACTGAGTTGACCCACTGAAGGCATCGCTGATAAACTAGATTGGTTCGTCTCTGAACCCATTGTTTCTTCTGGTATTGGAGTTCCCTGGTTATTCATGTCTCCGGGCGGCATTGTTTGGCTCGTCATAATTTTCTCCTTCAAATTATTAAACCTTGACAAAAACACACTTAACCTTTCTAGGAGTTATATCATGTCCGGTAGCATCGGTATTCTAAAAGGGTAAGAATTTAGAATGCGCGAATTTAGAATTCAGAAATTTGCTTTGTCAGGCTTTATTTAAGGGTATTAACCCTGAAAAAACTTAAATTTCCTGTAGATATTCACCCTTTAGTTTACACGGGAGCATACCAGCGGACATGATATTAAAGCTAACTCGTCATTCAGTTAGTAAACCAACTATCTTATTTCCAGAGAATATCAGATGTTAGGATGTTAGATGCCAGTAATTCTAAATTTTATTAAATCTTTATTAATAGATACAAAACTTAATATTCTACTGCACTAACGAATCTGGAGGAGAGATTTGAATGTCCTGGGAGAATTCCCAATTTACAATTCCCTCTAAATTAGAAATATTAGCCACTTGAGATTCATCAATTGAACCCGTAATGACACCAACAGTCTGCATTAATTGCAAATTTTTCATCCCTATTGCCTGGAGTTTTTCTGCAAGTTGAGTCATTTGATTAAGATAACTATCATGGATTGAGATTAATACATTTCTGCTTGCCATATTTAAATTCTCCGGAATAATATTCTGAGGTTAAATGTAAATCAGGATCTAATCTATGAGAATTCCCACAGTTATGAAATACAATAACAACAATGGGTAAGCTAGATTGGAATATCTTTTTGGGTAAATTGTAACATAGCTAAGGTAATAGCGTTGATTAAATCTTGATAGTTTCTGGCAATAAGATTTTTTTGAGAATAGGCTTAACCTTCCTTCTAACCGATATAAAAAGTGATAAAGTAAGTAGTCCGGCAAAATTAATTGTATATTTTGATCATAGAATTTGAGATAAATTCCTGAAAGTTAAATTTTTCGTATTGGTTAGCTTGAAGACCGACCTATAAAATAATCAGGAGGCTTTGATGAGATATATTAAAGGTTTCAATAAAGACACTATCAGTCTGTTGTTTACTAAAGGGCAAAAATATATACTATCCTAGACAAGTATGTACAAAATGTCTAGGATATGAAACAATATGCAAAAGAAAAAGTCAAAGCTATAGCAAATATTGTTAACATTCCTAGACAAACCATGCTAACCTTGAGTAAAATAATTCAATGTTAGCAATGGCCAAATCTCATGGTTCCTTGAGAGGGATAGAAGCAAAAATTGAATATCATCCTGTCTTTGAGGAACTGGGGGTATTGTACGAATCCTGGAAACGCTCTGCTGTCAACTGGATGCAAACTGAGAAGTTGTCAGAATCCTTTGTCGAAAAGCGTCTAATGAAGCATTTTAACATCCAATGGGCATGGGCTGACTCAATTGCTACTGAAGCCACTCAATGCTTAAACTAATTAAAAACAGCTAAAGCTAATAATATTACTAAACTAGAACTCCAAATTAAAGCTAAAACAACGGCTGCAAAAAAACTCATCACTACCCTAGAAAAAACTTTAAAATTAGCAACAAAAAAAGGTTTCCCACATATACAAGCTCGAAATAAATTTTTTCATCAATTGCTAGGTTTAAAAAGTAAAATTCAGAAAATACAACGTCTGAAACGAAAATTAAAGAAGTTAAATTCTACAGAACGTTTACCGAAAAATAAAGGTATAAAGCCTCTCATGAGCAAGGAGAAAAAAGAAATAATATTTCCTTATATTCAATCCTCTCGGTTAAAACCCGAGGTAATTATCAAGTTCGCCATTATCAATTATCAATTAATGAAATATTTGTTTTGGTTCAAAGAAATTATTTAACGCTCAACATAATTTAGCAGAAAACGGATATAAAACCAGACAGGAATGGGGTGTTGATTGGAGTAAGAAACGCTCAGGCAGGTTTTTCTGCGTGGGAAAATCTCAGCCTGGCGGTGGAACTATGATGAAAGTTTTCCCATTACAAGAGGATGGATTGTATCAACTACAAGTTCAACTACCTAG
>NZ_JAAHGT010000593.1 GCF_010672385.1 Okeania sp. SIO2F4 | reverse complement strand
TAAAAATACATAGATTTTTGACTACAAAATAATATTTGTGAATACAAATGAGTATTTATGCTTATATTATTTTTTACTAAAATATTTAAGATAATTTAGTGATTATACTGAAACTATATCTATAAATTTAGAGGAGGTTTTCCTAGTATTTTCAGGCATTGATATATTACAATAAAAAGTATCTACTCAAAAGCAAATAAATTATGAAGAGAATTATTACTATCTTGGGTATTAGTGCAATCTTGCTATCTTTTACAACTACTGCCAAAGCACAATCCAATAACCCTCAAACCAAAACAACTATATCTGGAGACTCTCTCAAAACAGTAGAAGGCAGATCGATTACTAATGATAATTACCGTACATATATTGATGACCCAGAATCTAGTAATTCTTCTACTGAGGGAATTAGATCTTATGAGCTGCGTCGTCAAGAGCAAAACGTAGAAGTGATTCCCGGAGTCTCTATTCCAGTCAACCCAGATGAGCGTCAAGTAGAAAACCCCCTAGAAGAAGATACTTTAGACGGCGATCAATCTGGAAAAGGATTCAAATTGAAATTAGGAATCTAGAAATTATGGATGCTATCAAATTTTTGGGAATACTTTGCACATTATAGATTCAAGTGGAAATGAAAAGTAGGGAACTGATCTTTATCAGTTCCTCGTTTTTTATCTGGTTAGCTTAACTGCTTCATAAAACTGATATAAAACATCACTGGTTATGACATTTCAATGTTTACTTCCTGCTTCTAAATCGAATTGTCGGCAGCAAGACCTCCACGGACATCAACAGTCAAACCAAGCCTATTTCTATTAGTTTTGAGACTCCACAGATTGACATTCTCCCGACGCTCCCTTAGCAGGAAAGCACCGGTCTTCAAGCAAAGTTTTGATAAAGTCGCGACAGTTTCACAAATTACCTTTGATTTGAGCCATCATTGCAGCGTCATCCCAATAAGAAGATACTTGTTTAATTTTACCATTTTCATTAATCTCAAACACACTAATTCCCTCTGCAACTCCCTGGTTACCATTTTTTCCAACTCCTTGCATTGTCCATTTAACTGCTGCCCCATTATCTACAATAAATATATTGTCTGGTGTCAATTCTAATTTGGCAAAAATCATCGATAATAGCCCAAAGAATTTCTCATAGTCTGACTGCACATTACTAGGTGGCTTACCCACAGGGTCATAGATAACGCCGTCTTCAGTAAAGTTTTCTACCCATGCTTTGGCATTCATCGCTGCCATATTTATAAAGTAAGAGTTGACAACTGCTTCGATAGTTTCTTTTGTCATGTTTGAGTTTGATTTAGTAAGTGTTTATCGTCGAAATAATAGTTATGATACCAAGTTAAGATAATTAGTTACAATCAAAAATTTTTCTGTTGGAGAGCAGATTGAGAATATAATTGATGATATTTAATAATTTATATAGTGGTTCTCTGATGAATGAGATACAGTATTTTTTATTATTGCCTATTGCCTATTGCCTATTGCCTGTTCCCAAAAAAAAAAGAGAGTAATCTTAACTTAAAAAGCTAACTGAGATACTCCCTTGTTTAATTCAAAGTCTTTATTCAATTTTGTTTTTCTGATTTGTCTTGGTTTTAAACCCAATTCAGACCTCCTAAAATATAGGTTATTAACTTGTATTACCTAGAAAATATATCTCTTCCTAGGTGATTGAGGAAAGCAATTGATTAAATACTGGCCATTTGTAACCAATCAAATATTTGGTCTAATTGCTTCAATGTTACGAGACCGTATTGCCAAAGTATCATCGGTAGTTGATTATTGTCTTCTTCCTGATGTCGTAAAGCAGTAGCGATCGCAGAATCTGGGATGGACAACTCCCACTTCAAGAATTTGATTAACTGAGCTTGTTTTGTGGACATGATTAAAAGTTTTCTCCAGTAGTATCTTAAAAAAATTTTAAAACAGGTTTTATTTAATTATCACGATACCTAGTATCAATTATTATTCAGAAAGCCTCAGTGACTCTCATCTTTTAATCATGTGAGATATCTCAGTTGTGTCAATGATTCAGATCACTATTTTGTTCTAGATCATACTTAATTGTAGTGCTGAATGTTAGAGATTCATGAGATTTTTTGATTTAGCCTTGAAACATTTCAATATCTAGAAATTGTTATTAATTCAAGCATTCGTATAGGTCTAGTGGAAAAGTATGCTTTTTTATGAGTAGTAAATATAAAGTAAATATCTGCTCAAAAGACCAGGAACTCGGCATCTTCTACTATCCGATCAAAATTCGATAATACGGAATTACTAGGGTGACGAGCAAGGAATTTTAGAAATTTCTTACAAGAGACCATAATTACATCACCCTCAGTGATATTACCGTTATAAATAATCAAAACTATTATTACTTATATCTGTACTACTATAACTAGATATGTACAGATACAGACATCCAATAAATTACGCATAAATCTATTGTTGACCAGAAAATCAGGTCTTAAGCCTCCCTTTTAAGGGGAATAAAAAAAAGAAAATTCAGTATTTTAAGCCTCCCTATTACAGGAGGTACTGTTAACGAATAACTGTTTCGCTACGCTTTTCATGTCGCGTAGCTCCGACCTAGGAGGCTAACTGAAATGACCTACTTACCTGATTTAGGAGACTGCTTTAATTCTGATTCCTCAGATTTGAGCGCTCGATCTAGGATAACACGAGCTTCTTCTGCTTTCTCTTTTGCTTCTCTATAGCGTAAATTAGCCACAGCAAAAATTTTCAGCATCTTAAAACCGTCTTTAAGATTAGCAATTTCTTCAACTGTTACAGGTTCATCTGTAAATAGTACCTCAATTGCAGAACGAATTTTTAATGCCTCTTCTCTAGACTCTACAACTTTCATTTTGAGTGCCGCAAAATCGCTAAGTATTTGTACTGCCTGAGCAACAGCATCTTCTTCCTCAGAAGTAATCTCTTTTGATTCTTTTGATTCTTTGACCTCAATAAACTGCTCCGGACTAAATCCATTTTCTAATTCTGTCGGTATTTCACCAGAGTCCATCATTTCCACAAGCTTATCCATAGCTTTCTGACGGGCCTTTTCTGAATCTTTGCCCCTAACAGTTATGATTGTATCTGGATTCTGAGGCAAGGTATAACTAACCATAATCTGACTAAACGTTTAGGTATTAAGTATAACTAATATACATTAAAAATAATGATATCATTTTAAATAAAGCTAGCTACAAATAATCAATAATTTTTGTTCTCCTCAATTATTGTTAATGATGAGGAGGCAAATTTCAATAGTAGTTAGCTGATATAAAACCTACTATCAGGGTATTCTGATGTACAAAATTCATAATCTCAATCTGAAGTTTCAATCTCACTAGCAATGCTAAATAGATGGCTCAGAAAACTACAGAAACTATTCCCAGTTAGGCAAATACTCACCTATTTGGATAGTGCTAACCCTACCTCTGAGAATTGTAGAGACTTCACAAATCTCTCCTATCCACAGTGGCAACATCGTTTTTTAATCGCTCGGCTCAATTTAGCATTGTGGTTAGCTTTTTTCTTCTTTTTGACTAGAACTATACTGAATCTAATCTACTTCATACAAGGTAAATATCCTAGCTTAGAAGAGTGGGGAATTGCCATAATTTTAGTACATTTTATTCTACTAAGCTGTATATTTCTGTTGCGAACTGCTTGGGGTCATCGTCATCTGGGTCTAATCTTTTTGAGTTCTTCTTGGGCCGTGACGATGATTGAGCAAATTTCAGATACAATTACAGGAAATGTTAATCCTGAGTTTTTTTTGTGGATATTGACTTTCTCTACTCAGGCAACTTTAATTCCAGTCAGATGGTTCCTCCATCTAATATCCCAAACTACTATTTTAGGTTACTACTTCAGTGTGAATCAGATTATTGGTTTTGATGTAGCATCCTTTGATTGGAATTTTGTTAAGATGTGTTTTGGTATCTTCTGTGTATGTTTAATTTGTGACCTCTCAGTATATTTATATGAGTCTTTGCAAAAAACTGAATTTAATACCAAATTACAACTAGAAATAGCATATCAAAAACTACATTCGGCTGAAGCCAGGTATCGCAGCATTCTTGAGAACTCGGTTGAAGGTATTTTTCAGTCTACACCAGATGGACGCTATATATATAGTAATCTTACTTTAGCCAAGATATTTGGTTACGACTCACCAGAGCAACTAATGGCAAAGGTTAATGATATTGGCAAGCAAATTTATGTTAATTCTAGTCGTAGAGAAGAGTTTCTGAATTTGATTAATAGGGATGGAACAGTATTAAAATTTGAGTCTAAAGCTTATCGTGCTGATGGCAGTATTGTCTGGATTTCTGAAAATGCCAGAGCAGTACACGATCGACAAGGTAACCTCATTGCTTATGAAGGTGATATTGAAGATATTACAGAACGCAAATGGGCAGAAGCAGAAATTAAGAAAGCATTGGAAATAGAAAAAGAGCTAAATCAACTTAAGTCTCGTTTCATTTCCATGGCATCCCATGAATTCCGTACTCCTTTAACTACCATATTAGCTTCCGCAGAAGCATTAGAACACTACGGTCATAAATGGAATGAAGAAAAAAAACGGACTTATTTGCATCGTATTCAAGCTACAGCTCAACACATGACAGGGTTGGTTAATGACATATTAGTTATTGGCAAGACAGAATCAGGTAATTTTGATTTTAACCCAGCACCATTAGATTTAGAAAGGTTCTGTCAAGATACTATAGAAGATATTAAACTCAGCATTGATAGTCAATACTCTCTTAATTTTGTCGTTCAAGAAGCCCAACAATTAATCACAGAAAAATCTGCACAGACAAGTGTTTTAAATAAAATATTGGAGCTTGATTCAAATCAGCAAAATCACAGGCAAAATGATTCTCTGTTAATAGCACAAAATCAGTCTATAGGAAAAATACCTGAAGTAGTTTTCATGGATGGAAAGTTGTTGGAACATATTCTGCATAATTTACTTTGGAATGCAGTCAAATATTCGCCCCAAGGTGGTCAGGTTTACCTTAAACTTTATTACTTGAATAATCATGCAATTTTTCAAATCCAAGATGAAGGTATTGGTATTCCAGCAACAGAACAAAAATACCTATTTAATTCTTTCTACCGCGCTCAAAATGTTGCTAATATTTCTGGTACAGGTTTGGGGCTTACTATTGTTAAAAACTTTGTAGATTTACATAGAGGTCAGATTTTTGTAGAAAGTGAAGTCTGGGTGGGAACTACATTTACTGTCATATTACCATTGAATTTAGCAAAGGAAAATATAGATGAAAAAAATTCTAGTGATTGAAGATGATAAATCAATTTTGACAATCATTACAGATATTTTAGAAGCAGAAGATTTTGTGGTAATAGGAGCAAAAAATGGCAGAGTAGGAATAGAAAAGGCTCAACAAGAAATTCCAGATTTAATTCTTTGTGATGTGATGATGCCTGAAGTTGATGGGTATGGAGTATTAAAATCATTACGGCAAAATTTAGTAACAGAAGCAATTCCATTTATTTTTCTGACTGCAAAATCCACAAAAGCTGATTTAAGAGAAGGAATGGAATTAGGAGCAGATGATTACTTGACGAAACCTTTTACTAGAGATGAATTAATGAAAGCTATTAATACTAGGTTAGATAAAAAAATTATTATTGAAAGAAGAACTCAAGAACAATTAGATGACTTAAGAAGTAGCATCACTTTATCTCTACCTCACGAACTACGCACTCCCCTCAATGGAATTATTGGTTATTCACAATTTATAATTGAAGATTTTCAAGATTTGGAAGAGAATGAAATTTTAACAATGCTAGAAAATATTAACGTTTCTGCTCACCGTTTATATCGACTAATCCAAAATTTTTTACTATACACAGATTTAGAGCTATTATCACGAGATAGAGATAGATTACAATTATTTAAAACAGGTAGTCTTAGTAATCCTAAGTCAATAATTAGAGAGGTTGCTCTAGAAAAAGCAAGAAATTTTAATCGCTTAAAAGATTTAGATATTGCATCGGAAAATGCTAATTTAAAAATTTCT